>WTGR01000326.1:0-1836 GCA_011523485.1 Acidobacteriota bacterium | reverse complement strand
CCGTCACCGTCACCGATGTGCCCTCGTCCACCGGGTTCGGGGAGGCCGACAGGCTGACCGTCGGCGCGGCCGGCGGCGTCCCGTCGTCGTCCCGGATCGTCACCTCGACCGACGACGGGCTGCCGGCCATCACCTCCGGCGGCAGCGTCCCCAGCGCCACGGTGAACGTCTCGTCGTCCTCGTCGTCGTCCTGTGACGTGGTGACCGTCCCCGTCCCGGTCGTCTGTCCGCCGGTGACGGTGATGCTCGCCAGCGAGCCGTGGTCGCCCGCCTCGGCCGTGCCCCGCGTCAACGTCAGCGGGATCGTCACGCTGCGCGACAGCGCCGAGGACAGCTTCGCCGTCACCGTCACCGATGTGCCCTCGTCCACCGGGTTCGGGGAGGCCGACAGGCTCACCGTCGACGTCGCGGGAGGCGGGTCGTCGTTGTCGTTCACCGTCACCGACGCCGCGTTGGCGGGCGAGTCGGCCACGGTGTAGCCGTCGCCCGCGTTCACCGTCGCCGTCACCGCGCCGTTCGCTTCGTCCGCATCGTCGTCCACCGTCGGCACGCCGTAGGTCACCGAGACCTGGCCGGTACTCGCACCGGGGATCGTGACGGTCTTCCCGCCGCGCTCGGCCTCCGCCACGAAATCGCCGCTCTGCCCGATGGTCAGGCTCACCGGCAGGTCCTCCGCCGGAGCCGGATTCGCCGTCACCGTGAAGGTCGCCTCTCCGCCCTCGACCACCGCATCGCCGCCCGCGATGCTGATCTCCGGCGTGGCGGGCGGCGTGGCGTCCTTGATGGTCACCTGCGCGCTGCCGGCCAGCGTCACCGTGTCCGGGGAGGCTTGCGTCCCCGGCAGCGAATGCCAGCCCTTCAGCGAAATCGTCACCGTCTCGTCGCCCTCGCGCCGCTCGTCCGGCAACGCGACCAGCCGCAACTTGTCGTTCCGCGTGTACAGGGCCGGGTCCGAATGAATGTCGTACCAGCGCTCGTTGAGCCACACTTGCAGCTTGTAGTCGTGCCTCCGCTGCGCCGTGCCGCCCAGATCCAACTCGACCGCGACCTCCTCGGCCTCGAACCAGCCGCTCGTCGTCAGCGTCATCTCCGCGCCGTCGCCGCCCTCCGTGATCGTCGCCGGCGACGCCGGCCCCAGCGTCACCGACATCGCATCGCCGTCGTCGTCCGTGATCGTCCCGGTCCCCGTGTCCGTCGCCGTAACCGTCTCCGTCGTCCCCGATACCGTCAGGCCGACCGTGAACGTCTCGTCGCCCTCGACCAGGGCGTCCTCGGTCGTCGCGACCGTGAACGTCTCCGTCTCGCCCGCGGTGCCCGCGAAGGCGAGGGCCGCGGTGTTCTCCGTGTAGTCGACGCCCTCCGTCGCCGTGCCGTCGGTGAAGCTCGGCGTCACCGTCAGACCGCCCGGCACCGCCAGGTCGAGCGTCACGGTGAAGGTCAGCGCGTCGCCTTCGGTGGCCGAGGCGTCCCCGACCGTTACGGTCGCGGTCGTCGGAGCCTCCCAGGCCGCCGTGGCCGAGACCGCCGCCGACGGGCCGGTGTTGAGGCCGTCCGTCGCCGAGTTCGCCGTCACCGTCACCACCACGTCCGCCGAGCCGGCCGGCGTGACCGCCAGCGTGTACGTCGTCCCGCTGCCCCCGAACGCGCCCTTCGCGCCGCCGCTCACCGTCACGTCGCCGGTCGCGAACCCGGTCACGGCCTCCGAGAACGTGAACGTCGCCGTGAACTGGGTCCTCGTGTTGATCTTCGCCGGCACCCCCGTGATATCGACCGACGGCGCGGTCGCGTCCCACGTCGCCGTCGCGCTCGCCGGAGAGGCCGGACCGTCGTTCAGGC
>WTGR01000352.1 GCA_011523485.1 Acidobacteriota bacterium | reverse complement strand
GCCACCGAGCGGACCGACGCCTGGGTGATGTTCGACGACGAGAACTTCTACGTCGCCGGGCGTTGCTGGGACAGCGCGCCGCCCAGCGAGTGGGTGGCCACGGAGATGCGCCGCGACGCGTTCAACATGCTGAACAACGACCTGTTCGGCTTCCTGATCGACACGTTCTACGACCGCCGCAACGCGCTGCTGTTCTATGCGAATCCCCTCGGCGGCTTCGTCGATCAGGCCCTCACCAACGAGGGCAACCCGAATCGCGACTGGAACCCGGTATGGGACGTCAGGACGGGACGTTTCGACGGCGGCTGGACCATCGAGATGGTCGTGCCCTTCAAGTCGCTCCGCTACCGCCCGGCGCGCGACCAGGTCTGGGGGATCCAGCTTCGGCGCACGGTGATGCGCAAGAACGAATGGGCCTACCTGACCCTGATCCCGATCTCGGCCGCGGGGTTCGGCGGGCGCGGGGGCGTCTTTCGGGTCTCCGCCGCCGGCACGCTGGTGGGGCTCGAGGCGCCGCCCGCCGGCAACAACCTGGAGGTCAAGCCCTATGCCATAGGCGGCTTGACCAGGGCTCCGGCGGAGGTCGCGGGGTTGAATGCCGGCCCCGACCCGCGGGTCGAGGGCGACGGCAAGCTGGGGGTGGATCTGAAGTACGGCGTCACCCAGAACCTGACCGCCGATTTCACCCTCAACACCGACTTCGCGCAGGTCGAGGTCGACGAGCAGCAGGTGAACCTGACTCGCTTCAACCTGTTCTTCCCCGAGAAGCGAGAGTTCTTTCTGGAAGGGCGCGGCATCTTCGACTTCGCCCGCGGCAGCTTCCGCACGGCGCGCAGCCTGCGGCGGGGCAGCGTGCTCGGCGGCGGCGACGCGCCGACCATCTTCTACAGCCGCCGCATCGGGCTGCAGGGCGGCCAGGCGGTGCCGATTCTCGGCGGCGGGCGCCTGACCGGGAAGATCGGCGCGTTCGACGTCGGGGCGCTGAACATCCAGACCGGCAACGAGGCGGTCTCCGGCGCCCTGGACACGAACTTCACGGTGCTGCGCGTCAAGCGCGACATCCTGCGCCGCAGCAGCGTCGGCGGACTCGTGACGAACCGGTCGCTGGCGCTCTCCGGCGAGGGGTCGAACCAGGCCTACGGCGCGGACGCCACCTTCTCGTTCTTCGACAGCGTGAACCTCCTCGGCTACTACGCGAGAACCCGCACCACCGGCGTGACGGGCCGCGACGCGAGCTACCAGGCCCGCTTCGACTACGGCGCCGATCGCTACGGCCTCGAGGTGGACCACCTGCTGGTCGAGGACGACTTCCGGCCGGAGGTCGGGTTCCTGCGGCGGCGGAACTTCCGCCGCACGTCGCTGTCGGGGCGCTACAGTCCGCGGCCGCGGTCTATCGAGTCGGTCCGCCAGTTCGTGCTGGAGGCGAGCCACGATTACTTCCTGACGGCCGACACCGGGTGGCTGGAGACGCGTCAGAACCAGGTCGCGTTCCAGACCGAGCTCGAGAACAGCGATCAGTTCGGAGTGCGGCTGAGCGACAGCTACGAGCTGCTGCAGAGACCGTTCTCTCCGTCGGGCGGAGACGTCGCGATTCCCGTCGGCGGCTACGGCTTCACCGACGTGCGCCTGACGTACGCGCTGGGGCCGCAGCGGCTGCTCAACGGGCGGGTGGAGGTGGCGACCGGCGGCTACTTCGACGGCGACATCACGTCCGTCGATCTCAGCCGCGGCCGGGTCGACCTGCTGCCGCAACTGGCCGTCGAGCCCAGCCTGTCGTTCAACTGGATCGACCTGCCGGGCGGATCGTTGCGCACCGATCTCGTGCGGGCGCGCGTGAACTACACCTTCACGCCGCGGATGTTCTTCAGCGGCCTGCTGCAGTACAACTCCGCGAGCCGGACGCTGGGAACCAACCTCCGGCTGCGCTGGGAATACTCGCCCGGGAGCGAGCTGTTCGTCGTCTACACCGAGGAGCAGGACACCGATCCGTTGCGGCCGGACCGTTACGACGGGCTTCGCGACCGCGGGTTCGTGATCAAGCTCACGCGGCTGTTCCGCAACTAGTGCTGTGCCACACCTGAATGTGCGGGTGCGCGGTGCTGGGATTCGTCAACGATTACGCGCTGTAAACCCATGTCCGTGTCCGCAGATTGGGGGCGTGACGGACCACTAGCTCGACAGCGCGACCGGCCGGTTGCGCGCGTAAACACCGGGACGATCCTGTCCGTCTGACATACTTGGCGGTATGCACGGCCGATCGACACTTCTCGTTCCCTCGCAAGCCATGTGGAAGATGCGCATCGTTTCGGGGCTGCTGGCCGCGATGCTCTCCGTGGCGTATGCGGCGGCTCAGCCTCCGTCGGGCGCGTTGCCGGCGCCGCCCGGAGACGACGCCCTCGTGCTCGTGGTCCCCTTCGCCAACCTCGCCGGTGATCCCGCCGATGACTGGATCGGCGTCGGCATCGCCGAGGCGGTCGCCATCGATCTGCAGGTGACCGGGACGCCGGTGCTGCGCGCTACGGCGGAGGCGCGCGGGGACAGCGGTTCGGGCGGGATTCTGGACGTCGGCCGTCGGGCCGGAGCGGGTCGGGTGGTCAGCGGCGCCTACCAGCGCAGCGGAGACCTGATCCGCGTGACCACCCGGGTCCTCGACGTGGCGGATGGAACCGTGCTCCGCTCCGCGACCGTGACGGGCATGCTGGCGGACATCTTCGAGCTGCAGGATCGGGTGGCGGCCGAGTTGCGCATCGAGGCGGGGTCCGTCGAGTCACGGCCGCCGCCGCCCGCGGCGACGGGGATGGAGCGGCCGGAGAGGCCGGCGGCAGCCGCAGCCCGGTCGGATCCCCCGGCCGCCGGGGCCGCACCGGGCGCTGCGCCGGGGCGCCGCGGGCCGTTCGGCCGGCCGGCGCCGCCCGCGGAGGCGCCCGCCGCGCCTCTTGGCGCGCCGCCGGCGCCGTCCGCGATTCCCGAGGCGCCTGCGTTGACGGAAACCGCCCCGGCGGTCGCTCCCGGCGCCGCCGGCCGACCCGTCGTCGGAACCGCCGGCCTTTTCGTCGATGCGGGCCTCATCGACGGGCCGCCCGCGCCGGTGGCGCCGGCGGTGATGACGCGGGACGAGGCGGGCCGTACGACGGTGCGCGCGATCCGCCTCGACGAGGGCATCCGCCTCGACGGCGTCCTCGACGAGCCGGTCTACGAGACCGTGCCGGCCATCACCGGCTTCATCCAGCAGGTGCCCGACATCGGAGCGCCCGCGACCGAGCGGACCGAGGCGTGGATCATGTTCGACGACACGAATGTGTACGTGTCGGCGCGGGTGCACGAGTCGGTGCCGGAGAGCCAGTGGGTCGCCAACGAGATGCGCCGCGACACCAGCCAGCTTCGTCAGAACGACACGTTCACGGCCTTCTTCGACACGTTCTACGACCGTCGCAACGGCTTCAACTTCTACACCAACCCGCTTGGCGCGCGGGCCGACCAGCAGTTCACCAACGAGGGCAACCCCAACGCCGACTGGAACCCGGTGTGGGACGTGCGGACCGGCCGCTTCGCGGGCGGCTGGACGGTGGAGATGGAGATTCCGTTCAAGACGCTCCGCTATCGCTCGGAGCCGCCGCATGTATGGGGCATCCAGCTCCGCCGGGCCATCCGGCGCAAGAACGAGTGGGTGTACCTGACGCGGCTGCCGATCTCCGCCGGTGGCGGCAGCGGCTCGGCCGGCATCTTCCGGGTCTCGGCGGCCGGGTCGCTGGTGGGTATCGAGCCGCCTCCGGCCAGCCGCAACATCGAGGTCAAGCCGTACGCCATCGGCGGCCTGACCACGGACCTGACCGCGTCCCCGCAGTTGGTCGACGAGGGCAGCGGCGACGCCGGCATCGACGTGAAGTACGGCATCACCCAGAACCTGACGGCCGACTTCACCTACAACACCGACTTCGCCCAGGTGGAGGTGGACGAGCGGCAGGTGAACCTGACCCGCTTCCCGCTGTTCTTCCCCGAGAAGCGGGAGTTCTTTCTGGAAGGACGGGGCATCTTCGGCTTCGCCCGCGGCGGCGTCACGGGCCGGTTCGGCGGTCCGGGGGGCGGTCCGGTCGGCGGCATCTTCGGCGACGTCAACGTGCCGCAGCTCTTCTACAGCCGCAAGATCGGCCTGGAGGAGGGCCGCGTGGTGCCGATCGTCGGCGGCGCGCGGGTGACCGGCAAGATCGGGCAGTTCGACGTCGGAGCGCTGAACATCCACGCCGGGGACGAGCGGGTCTCGCGCTCCGACGCGACCAACTTCACCGTCGTCCGCCTGCGGCGAGACATCCTGCGGCGGAGCTCCGTCGGCGCGATGGTCACCAACCGCTCGGTCTCCCGCGTGGCCCCCGGATCCAGCCAGGCCTACGGCGTCGACGGCACCTTCGCCTTCTTCGAGAACCTGAGCCTCATCACCTACCTCGCCCGGACCCGGGTGCCCGGCCCGGACCACCGCGGCAAGGACATGAGCTACCAGGGCGCGTTCGAGTACGCGGCGGACCGCTACGGGCTGAAGGTCGAT
>WTGR01000633.1 GCA_011523485.1 Acidobacteriota bacterium | reverse complement strand
CGAGGGCCCGGTCTTCTCCGGACCGCACGAGCAGCCGTTCGTCTGCGAGACCGACTCGTTCGAGCTGCCGTCGGGAGAGACGCTCGGAGCCCCGCTGGACGAGAACTGCTCGGTCGCGCGCCGCGTGGACTACGCCTACCGCGCGACGGACGGCACGCTGAAGCCGCTGGCCGATCCCGACGCGGTTCCGGCGGACGCGGCGACCGCGACCACGCTGACCGGCGCCGAGGTGCCGTACGTCATCCGCATCGAGACCGGCACCATCAACCGTGCGGTCTACCAGATCGCGATGCTGCACGCGCCGGGCGCCGGGGATCCGGGCCTGGACGCGTGGACCGCGTCGCCGGGCTGGAACCGCCGCCTCATCTATACGTTCGGCGGCGGCTGCGTGAACGGCTGGTACCGCCAGGGCGCGAGCACCGGCGGGGTCACCGACGACGTCATGCTGCGCCAGGGCTACGCCGTGGCGTCGGCGAGCCTGAACGTCTACGGGAACAACTGCAACGACCTGCTGGCCGCCGAGACGATGATGATGGTCAAGGAGCGGTTCATCGAGGCCTACGGCCCGCCGCGCTACACCATCGGCTGGGGCTGCTCCGGCGGCTCGTACCAGAATCATCAGATCGCCGACAACTATCCCGGCCTGCTCGACGGCATCATCCCGGGCTGCAGCTTCCCGGACGTCGGCTTCGGCACCGTACCGATGATCACCGACGCGCGGCTGCTGGATCGGTATTTCCGGGAGACGTCCGTGCCGTTCACCGAGGAGCAGAAGCGGGCCGTCGCCGGGTTCCTGAACCTCGCGACGATGCCGAACGTGTCAATCAACGCCGGCCGGGTCCAGGTGGGCGAGTTCTGCCCCGACGTGCTGCCGGAGGCGCTCCGCTATCACCCGACCGACAACCCGGAGGGCGCCCGCTGCGACGTCTACAGCCACTACGTGAACGTCTACGGCCGGGATGCCGAGACCGGCTTCGCGCGGCGGCCGCTCGACAACGTCGGCGTGCAGTACGGGCTTGGAGCGCTGGAGGACGGCGACATCACGACGGCGCAGTTTCTCGATCTGAACCGGCGCATCGGTGGCTTCGACCAGGACGGCGGCTTCCAGGCCGAACGGACCGTTGCCGACCCGGAGGCCGTGCGCCTGGCCTACGAGACGGGACGGTTGACCAGCGGCGGCGGCGGACTGTCCGAGACGCCGATCATCGACTACCGCGCCTACAGCGACGACCGCGAGAACGGCGACGTGCACGTCCGCTACCACTCTTTCTCGATGCGCGAGCGTCTGCGCAAGGCCAACGGGCGCACCGACAACCACGTGATGCTGACCGAGGACGACCGCTACGGCCTCTACAGCAGCCGCAGCCCGGTGCTGCGCGGCGCGCTGGCGCAGATGGACCGCTGGCTGGCGAATCTCGAGGCGGGGGACGGGGACGGCTCGCGGATCGATCTGGTGGCAGGGGCGAAGCCGGCCGATCTCGTCGACGCCTGCTGGACGCGCGACGACGATCCGACCCGCATCGCCGAGGAGCAGGTCCGCGGCGCGGGCCGTTGCGAGGAGCTGTACCCGTCGGCGCCGGCGCCGCGGGAGGTGGCCGGGGCGCCGCTCGCCAGCGACGTCGTCAAGTGCGAGCTGAAGCCGATCGACCTGGGCGACTATGGCGCGACGTTCACGGTGGAGCAGGAGGCGGAGTTGCGCGAGATCTTCGCCGACGGTGTCTGCGACTGGACGCAGCCGGGCGTCGGGCAGACCGGCCTGCGGGGAACCTGGTTGAAGTACTGACGGGGACCCGATGCCCGCACCGGGAGTTTGCGTCACGGTAACGGCGCAGACGCCGGCTGCGGGTCGGTTGGGCGGGGGAGCGGAGCCGGCCGGTGACGATTGCGGGCTTGCGAGGGACGTGGAAATGCGTGCGGTGCGTATCGGATGGGCCGCGTTGGCCGGCGTCGTCGTTGCCGTGTCGGGCGGTGGGCTGCCGGGGACCGCGCATGCCGCGGCCGACGATCCGCCGCTGGTTGTCGCGGCCGGGGACGCGGGTGCGTTGCGTGACCTGCTGGCAGCCGGGGCGGACGTCGACGCCGCGTCGGTCGAGGGGGCGACGGCCCTGCATTGGGCCGTGCACCGGGATCTACCGGCGCTCGTGCGGTTGCTGGTGGATGCCGGCGCCGATGCGAGCGTGTCGAACCGCTACGGCGTGCGGCCCATCGCGCTGGCCGCCACCAACGGGAGCGCCGAGGACCCCTGGATGGCCGACCGTCGCGCCGGGACCCCGGAACCGCCGTCAGGCGGAGCGAAGGCATAGAGATGCGCAAGGCAGGCATCGCGCTCGTGGCGCTGGCCGTGCTCGGCTGGCCGCGTCGGTCGAGGGGGCGACGGCCCTGCATTGGGCCGTGCACCGGGATCTACCGGCGCTCGTGCGGTTGCTGGTGGATGCCGGCGCCGATGCGAGCGTGTCGAACCGCTACGGCGTGCGGCCCATCGCGCTGGCCGCCACCAACGGGAGCGCCGAGGACCCCTGGATGGCCGACCGTCGCGCCGGGACCCCGGAACCGCCGTCAGGCGGAGCGAAGGCATAGAGATGCGCAAGGCAGGCATCGCGCTCGTGGCGCTGGCCGTGCTCGGCTGGCTGTTCTGGCGGACGGTGCAGAGCAGCCTGGCGGAGCCTTACGTCGTCGACGCGGGGATGGTTGCGGAGTGGACGCTCGCGTTGCGTGGACCGATGCAGCCGGGCGCCGGCCTGCTCGTGCTGCAGCCCTCGGACCAGCTTCGCGCCGAGCTCTTCCAGCAGATCTTCAATCGCACCATGGAGTCGATGACCTCGCCGACCGTGGCGGCGATGCCGCTCGTGCTGCACGCCGAGTACCGCGACGCGCTCGGGGGCGTGCTCGCGCCGCCGGACGTGCTGCAGGTGGCCGAGGAGTCGGGTGTAGCGGCCGCCGCGCCGACGCCCGTCTGCATCGGCGTCGTCCGGCGCGAGGGCGCGGGCACCACCCGACAGCTCTACTACGCGATCTTCGACGCGCCCGATGTCGGCCGTTTCCGCCAGGCGCTGGCGCGCCGCTACGCGGAGGCCGGCGGAACCGCGGCGTTCGAGCCGGACGGGTTTCCGCTGGTGGTGCCCATCGCCGCTTCCGACGCGGACTTCACGAGCTGGTGGCCGCTGGACGTCAGCGCCGAGTCCGACTGCCTGGCCCCGCTGGTCACCGGGTAGCGGAGGATCACCGGGTCACGTCAGGAACGCGCGCAGGACGAGCGTCACCACGCCGATGATGAGCGCGATGACGCCGCCGAGCACGGCATCGATCTTGACTTCGAGGCGAGTCGGCCGGGATTCGAATCCCGCAATTTCCTCGGATGCTTCTTGCGCGCTACTGGCGGACGCACCGGCTTCGACCAGGGCGTTGTACGTCTTCGAGAGCATGACTGCCATGGATCTTCGGATGCGCGGCCCGAAACCGGCCGCGCCTCTACCTTGATACCATCCCGCCGGGCTCGCCGCAACCCGGACTCGCAGGTTCGACCACGGCCTTTACAACTCCATTACAACTTTGACGCCTCGTTGATGACATTTACATGCGCCGGGGTCACCATCGGCGCATGTACGTGAATCCGCGATGTGCGAGTGATGGAGGTCGGGCCGACGGCCCGGGGGATGAACGCGCTCCGGCATCCTGGCTCTCGCTTCTGCCGGCGCCGCAACTGTATCCGGCCGGGACCGTGCTCGTGCAGCAGGGCTGCGAGCCGTACGAGATCTTCTTCGTCGAGGACGGCCTGGCGAAGCTCGTGCGGATCGATGCGGGCGGGCGCGAGCAGATTCTGGGACTGCGGGGCGCGGGTTGGTTTCTGGGAGCGGCCTTCGTCCTGGTCCGGCGGTCGCACGCCGCGAGCGCGGTCGCGCTGACCTCGTGCACCGTGCGCCGGCTGTCGCAGGACGCCTTTCTGGCCCTGTTGGCGGAGCACCCGGATCTGTCCTGGCACGTCCACCGGATGCACAGCCGCGAGGTCCTCAGCCAGTTCCATCACATGTCGGATCTGGGCGCCAAGACCTCGCGCCAGCGCCTGGAACGGATACTGCGGCGACTCGCCACGCTGTCGAGTCCCGACGGAAGCGGGGAGGAGGTGCGTCTGTTGCTGCCGCTCAAGCGCTGGGAGCTGGCCAGCCTCATCGCCGTCACGCCGGAGCATCTCAGCCGATTGCTGAAGCGGCTCCGCGAGGAGGGCATCATCCGTGTCCAGCGGGGCTGGATCGTGATCCCGGAGGTACGGCGTCTCGCCGCCGACGGCGCGCAGGAGTTCGGCGTCCTCACCACGACGGTGAATGCCGGCGCGCCCGAAGCAGTTGCAGCCTCGGTTTGCTGACCGCGGATCGGCGTCACGGATGCCGCGACCGCCGGGAGAAAGGCCCATCGCGGCCGGCCGGCCGCGGCGAGAGTGGCGGAGCCCGACCGGTGGTATCGTCGGCGCGGGAGAGATCGTCATGCGCAGATTCGGACTGTTTCGTTGGCGCCCGGATGTGGTCGTCGTGCTCGTGCCGCTGCTCGCCATCCTGGTGCTGCAGTACCTG
>WTGR01000831.1 GCA_011523485.1 Acidobacteriota bacterium | reverse complement strand
GGAAATGACCGGCGGCGGGCTCCGGGAGGCATACGTCGACCTCGACCGCGCGACCGGCGACTTCGCCGAGCGCCTCGGCCCGCTGTCGAAGGCGAGCCTGCAGCACGTTCGCGACAGGAACATCCGGCTGGAGTCGGGATGGCGAGCCGAGGTCGTACCGGCCGCTGCCGACTGGGTGCGTCGGGCCGTCGACGCCCTCACCCGGGGATTCCTGCTGCTGGTCGACTACGGCCACGAGGCGCGGGAGCTCTACTCGGCGACCCATGCCGCGGGCACGCTGACGACCTACCGGCGGCAGCGCCGCGCGGCCGCCGGCGACGGCGCCCCGCCGCCGTGGCTCGTCGACCCGGGAGAGTGCGACATCACCGCGCACGTCGACCTGACGCTCGTGCGCGACGCGGCCGAGGACGCCGGCGCGCGCACGCTCGGCGTCCTCGACCAGACCTACTTCCTGCTGGGGCTCGGGGCGGTCGAGCGGATGAATCACCCATCGCGCGAATCGCCCGACGGCGGCGTCGCCGCTCTCCGGCGACGTCTGGCTCTGAAGTCCCTGCTGGTGCCCGGCGGACTCGGCAGCACCCACAAGGTGATGATCTTCGGCAAGCACGTCGGGACGCCGTCCCTGGCGGGTTGCTCCTATCGCGTCCGCGCAACGTAGAATTCCAGCGGGGCAACCGATGAGCGATCGCATCGAGCGTGAGATCAAGCTGTCGTTCGCATCGGCGGCGGCCGCCCGCGAGGCGGTGGCCGCGCTCGGGGCGGTCCGGCTGCGCCCGCGCCGCCTGCAGGACGACCGCCTTCTCGATACGAGCACCGGCCGGCTGCGCGCCGAGTGGTGCACGTTGCGCGTGCGCATGGAGGCGCCGGACGCCGGCGGGGAGAGCGTCGCCACCATCACCTTCAAGGGACCGCCGCGACCCGACGTCATGAAGGTCCGCGAAGAGGTCGAGACGGGCGTCGGCGACGGGGCGGTGTTGCTCCGGGTCCTCGAACGAGCGGGGTTCGACGTCTGGTTCCGCTACCAGAAGTACCGCGAGGAGTTCGACCGGGACGGCACGATCGTCGCCATCGACGAGACGCCGTGCGGAGTCTTCGTCGAGCTCGAGGGCAGCGAGGCGGGCGTGGCGCGCCTCGCGCAGGCGCTCGGCCGCGGTCCCGCCGACTACATCACCGCGTCCTATCGTCGCGTGTGGGAGTCGGACTGCGCCGCGCGCGGACGTCCGGTCGGCGACATGGTCTTCGAGTAGCGCCCGACCGATGGCCGGCCCGCTGCCTCCCGCCCTCGTACTCGCGGCCGGACTCGGAACGCGTCTCCGCCCCCTGACCGACGTCCGCGCGAAACCCGCGGTGCCGGTCGCCGGGCGGCCGCTCGTGACCCGCATCCTGGAATGGCTGGCGGCCCAGGGCGTCGCGGAAGTCGTCCTCAACCTGCACCACCGGCCGGAGACGATCACACGCCTGGTTGGCCACGGGGAGGCCGCCGGCGTGCGCGTGCGCTACTCCTGGGAGCCGGTCATCCTCGGTTCCGCCGGCGGTCCGCGGCAGGCGCTGCCGCTGCTCGGCTCGCGCTTCTTCGTCGTCAACGGCGACACCCTGACGACCCTCTCGCTTCGCGCGCTCGCCGAGACCCACGCGTCCGCCGGCGCCGCGGTCACCCTCGCCGTCGCCCCGCATCCGGCCCCGGACCGCTACGGCGGGGTGCTCGTCGCGGGCGACGGCCGCGTGCGCGGGTTCGTGCGGGCCGGCCTCGGCGCGGCCGCCCACTTCGTCGGTGTGCAGCTCGTCGAGGCGGCCGTCTTCGCGGATCTGCCCGCCGGCCGGCCCGCCGCCACCATCGGCGGCATCTACGACCGGCTTCTGCCCGTCCCGGACGACGAGCGGCCCGGAAGCATCCGGGCCCACAGGTGCGGGGACGACTTCCTGGACGTCGGAACGCCGGCGGGCTACCTGTCCGCGTCGCTGGCCGTCGCCCGGCGCGAGGGATGCGAGGCGCTGCCGGTCGGCGCCGGGTCGACGATTCACCCGTCGGCCTCGCTCGAACGCACGGCGGTCTGGGACCACGTCCGCATCGGAGCCGACTGCCGGCTCGACCGTTGCATCGTCACCGACGGCGTCAGTCTGCCGCCCGGGACGGTGCTGCGTCGTCGGATCTGCGTGCCCGCCGACGCGGCAGCGAGCCCGGAAGGCGCAAGCACGGCAGGCAACGCGAGCGTCTACCCTCTCGACGACCCTCCCGGCGCGGACCGATGACGGACCCGTCCCGACCTGCCGACACACCGGAATCGCGCGCCAGAGCGTGGCTGCGCAGTGCCGGTCTGCCGCCGTCGACCCGTCTCGCGCCCCTCGCGGGAGACGCATCCGACCGCCGTTTCGTGCGGGTCGTTCCGCCTGGCGCGCCGTCGCGCGTCCTCGTCGTGCACGAGGGCCCTATCGACCCCGAGACGCTGCCGCTCATCCGGGTGGCCGAACTGTTCCGCCGCCTTCCCGTGCGGGTGCCCGTCATCCACGGAGCGGACGCGGCGCTGGGAATCGTGGTCGTCGAGGATCTCGGCGACACGATGCTGGAGGACGCCGTCGCCACGCTCCCGGACGACGAGCGGCGCGCGCGCTACCGGGAAGCGATAGAGATCGTCGCGGCGATTCAGAGCGGCGGACGCCGGCTTGCCGGGTCCGACGCCGGTCCCTTCGACCTGGCCTTCGATGTCGCCAAGCTGATGCAGGAGCTCGACTTCTTCGTCGAGCACTTCGTCGTCGGCTTCCGGCGCCACCGCCTCACGGCGCCGGCGCGGCGCGCCCTGGGCGAAGAGTTCCGCGCTCTGGCCTCGGACATGGCGGCCGAGCCGCGCGTGCTCTGCCACCGCGACTTCCACAGCCGCAACCTGATGGTGCACGAGGGCCGGCTGCACGTCATCGACTTCCAGGACGCGCGCATGGGCCCGGACACCTACGATCTGGTGTCACTGCTCCGGGACGCCTACGTGGCGCTGGACGCGGACGAGGTCGAGCGGTCGATCACCCACTACCAGACCATCGCCGGCGTACAGGACGGCGCGCGGCTGCGACAACGCTTCGTCCGCACGACGGTGCAGCGAGCCCTCAAGGCCTTGGGGACGTTCGGATTTCAGATCGCCGTCCGCGGGAACCCGCGCTACCGCGACGCGGTGCCCCGCACGTTGGGATACGCGCGGGCGGCGATCCGGCAGGACCCCGATCGGCGCCGTCTCGGCTACCTTCTGGGCGCCGTGCTGGAGGACGCCGCCTCGTAGTACGCTACCGATGAAGATGGAAGCGACCACGACGACCATCGAGGCGATTGCCGACCATGTCGGCCGGGAAATCGCCATCCGCGGATGGCTGCAACGGCGGCGCTCGAGCGGCAAGATTCACTTCCTCACCCTGCGTGACGGAAGCGGGTTCGTGCAGGCCGTGGTCTCGAAGGCCGCCGTCGGCGACGAAACGTTCACCCGCGCCGACCACCTCGGCCAGGAGACGTCGCTGGTCGTCGAAGGGACGGTCCGGAAGGACGCGCGCGCCCCGGGCGGCTACGAGATCGACGTGTCGACGCTCGCCGTGGTCGGGGAATCGCACGACTACCCCATCACCCCCAAGGAACACGGCGTCGACTATCTGCTCGATCGGCGTCACCTGTGGATCCGCAGCCGGCGGCAGGCCGCGATCCTGCGCGTGCGGCACGAGGTCGTCGACGGCATCCGCGATTTCCTCAACGGCCGCGGCTTCATCCTGGCGGACACGCCCATCTTCACGCCGGCCGCCTGCGAGGGTACGACGACGCTGTTCGCCGTTCCGTACTTCGACCACGCGACGGCCTATCTCACGCAGAGCGGTCAGCTCTACAACGAGGCCAATGCGATGGCGCTGGGGCGGGTCTACTGCTTCGGGCCCACGTTTCGCGCCGAGAAGTCGAAGACGCGGCGGCATCTGACCGAGTTCTGGATGGTCGAGCCGGAGATGGCCTACGCCACTCTCGACGACGCCACGGACCTGGCGGAAGCGCTCGTCGTCTCCATCGTCGAGCGCGTGCTCGAACGGCGGGCCCGCGAGCTGGAGGTGCTCGAACGCGACACGGCGGCGCTCGAACGAGTGCGCTCTCCGTTCCCCCGCATCGCCTACGACGAGGCGGTCGAGATTCTCAAGACACGCGGCCTTCCGTTCGAGTGGGGCGGGGACTTCGGCGGCCCGGACGAGACGGCTCTGGCCGGACACTTCGATCGTCCGGTCGCCGTGCAGCGCTTTCCCGCCGCGATCAAGGCCTTCTACATGAAGCCGGACGCCGAGCGCCCCGAGTTGTCGCTGTCGGTCGACGTGCTCGCCCCGGAAGGCTACGGGGAGATCGTCGGCGGCGGGGAGCGTCTGGACGACTATGCGCTGCTGCTCGAGCGGATTCGCGAGCACGAGCTGCCGCAGGAAGCATTCGAGTGGTACCTGGACCTGCGGCGGTACGGGAGCGTGCCGCACGCGGGCTTCGGCATGGGCGTCGAGCGTGTCGTCGCGTGGCTGTGCGGGCTGGAGCACATTCGCGAGACCATCCCGTACCCGCGCATGCTGTATCGCCTGACGCCATAACGGCCGGCTTCCGTGATATACTCTGTCGGCTACGAGAGACGAAGTGCTGCAGAAGTGGGCGTTTCGCCCACTTCTTTGTGTTTCAGGGCGCAGTTGCGAGGCGAAGGCGGGGTAGAGACAGGGTGAAGCCCGGTGAAGGCCGGGTTGCGCAGGTCTGGTCCATCGCGGAGCGGGTCGCCCGCGACTTCGGGCTCGACGTCTTCGACGTCCAGCTTCAGCGCGAGTCGGTGGGGTGGCTGTTGCGAGTCGTCATCGACCGGTCGCCGGGCGCGGGCGGCGAGGCAGGCGACGCTGCGGCCGAAGCGGTTACCCTCGACGATTGCGCGCGGGTGAGCACGGATCTGAGCGTCGTGCTCGACGTCGATTTCGACTTCGAGCATCCGTACACCCTGGAAGTGTCCTCGCCGGGCCTCGACCGCCCGTTACGGCACGTGGACGACTGCCGGCGCTTCCGAGGTCGGCTCGCCCGGTTCGTGACGTCGGAAGCCGTCGACGGACAACGCTTCATTTGCGGGCGGATCGCCGGGGTCGAGCCGGAGAGCGGCGAGCCGCCGGCGCAGGCGGCACTCGTCGTGGTGACGGCAGGACGGCGCGTCCACCGCATTCCGTGGGCGCTTGTGACGCGGGCTCGACTGGAAGTGGAGTTGTGAAGTCGTCGCGCGGGCAGGAGCCTGCGCGCGAGAACAGGTCATGAGCAATCCGCTGCAACAGACCATCGAGGCACTGGCCAAGGAGAAGGGCATCGAGCCCGACGTCATCGTCACGGCCATCGAGGACGCGGTGCTGACCGCCTCGCGCAAGTACTACAAGTCGACCGAGAACCTGCGGACCAAGTTCAATCACGAGACGGGCCAGGTAGAGCTGTTCTCGGTGCGCCAGATCGTCGAGGAAGTCACCGATCCGCTGACGGAGATCTCGCTTGCGGAGGCCCAGGAGCTGTACGGGGACGAGGCCGAGGTCGACATGGAGATCGAGTTCCCCAAGCCGACCGACGTGCTCGGGAGAATCGCCGCGCAGACCGCGAAGCAGGTGATCTTCCAGAAGGTGCGCGAGGCGGAACGCGACAACGTCTACGCCCTCTACAGCGACCGCGTCAACGAGGTCGTCAACGGCACGGTCAAGCGGTTCGAGAACGGCGACATCGTCGTCGACGCCGAGCGCGTGGAGGCGCTGCTTCCGCGGCGGGAGCAGTCGCGCGCCGAGAACTACACGACCGGCGACCGCATCCGGGCGGTCATTCGCGAGGTCAACAAGAACACGAAGGGACCCCAGATCATCCTGTCGCGCACCGACCCCACGCTGCTGGTCAAGATGTTCGAGCAGGAAGTGCCCGAGATCTACGACGGGACGGTCACCATCCGCGGAGCGGTCCGCGAGGCCGGCGACAGGGCCAAGGTCGCCGTCCATTCGCGCGAGCGCGACGTCGACCCGGTCGGCGCCTGCGTGGGAATGAAGGGCACGCGGGTGCAGGCGATCATCCGGGAATTGCGCGGCGAGAAGATCGACATCGTCGAATGGTCGGATGATCCCGTCGTCTTCGTCACCAACGCCATCAGCCCGGCCAGGGTGCAACGGGTGACCGTGGTCGACAGCGAGGAACCGATCGTCGAAGTGGTCGTGGAGGATCGCCAGCTTTCGCTCGCGATCGGCAAGAAGGGCCAGAACGTCCGCCTGGCGGCCAAGCTGACCGGCTGGAAGATCGACATCAAGAGCGAGGAAGAGAAGCGGCGTGAAGTGGAAGCCCGGTTCGACGAGATCGAGGAGGACGAGGAGGCCGGCACCCTCACGCTGCCCGGGCTCGACGAGGAGCAACTCCTGCGGCTGAGCGAGGCGGGGCTGGACACGGCCGACCGCCTGCTGGAGGTCGCAGCGGCCGAGCTGGCCGAGGTGGCGGGCGTGGACGAGGCGACGGCCAGGGATCTGCAGGCCGCCGTGCACGAGCAGGTCGACGCTGCCGCAAGAGCCGCCCGGGCACCCGACGAGACCGGTGATTTGTCGACGGTCGATCCGGCGGGGACGACGCCCGAAGCGCCGGCGGACACGCCCGGCGAGACACCGACAGCGGAGTGAGAGCGCCCGTGGGCACAATTCGCATCTACAAGATCGCCGAGGTCCTCGGGATTCCGAGTCAGGAAGTCGTCCAGTTGCTGCGTACGCAGCACGGGATCGAGGCCAAGAGCGCGTCGAGCACCGTCGAGGAGATCGTGGCCCGGCAGTTCGCCGAACGGATTGCCCGCAAACGCAACGTCACCCTGCCGGCCGGTTCGCTCTTCTCGCAGCGGACCGCCTCGAAGCGCGGCGGACGAGGCGGGGCCGCGCCGGAAGCGGCCGCGCCGACGGCGCCCAAGCTGGGGCCGCCGCGGCTGGTGAAGTCCGCCAAGGCGGCGAGAGCGGCAGCCGAGGCCGCCGCGGCCGGCATCGCCGAGCCGGAGGCCGCCGGGCCGGAAGCCGCCGGGCCGGAGAACTTGCCGGCGGGCACCGCTTCGCCGGCGCCGACAGCGGTCGAAAGCACCGGTGCGCCGGGCGCCGGGATGTCTGGGGCAGCGGCGGCCTCGACGGAACCGACCCTGCCCCCGCCCCCACCGCGGACGCTCCCCGCGACGCCTCGGCTGCGGGTCGAGGGGGCGCCCCGGCTCCGGGTCGAGACGCCCCGTATTCGCGTTGAGGAGCCGCCCGCACCAGCCGGTGAAGCCACCGAGCCGACGCCCGTTCCGCTCGAAGAAGCGGCTCGCACGGAGGCCGGAGCGCCTCCCGCAAGGGTAGAAGCGGCCCCGCAGGCGGCCGAAAGCGCTCCGCGCATGGAGATCGAGCCGCCCCGCGAGAAGTTGCAGGAGTCACCGCGCATCCGGATCGAGGAATCTCCGCGCATCAGGGTCGAGGAGACACCCTCCACGAGGGTCGAGGAGACACCCTCCACGAGGGTCGAGGAGCCTCCCCCCACGAAGGTCGAGGAAACCCCGCCCACGAGGGTCGAGGAGACCCCGCGCGCAAGTGTCGATCCGGCCCCGGCGCCCATCGAGGGAGCTCCGCGGGCAAGGGTCGAGCCGCCCCGTATCGAAGTGGAAGGCATGCCGCTACAGCAGACCGAGGAAACGACCCGAGCCGCCGCCGAGGCGAAGCCCCTTGCGGCCCCGAAGATTGCACCTCCCACGCCGCCGGCTCCCGCAGCGACGTCCCCGCCGGCGCCCCCGCGGGCGGCCGCACCCGCGCAGCCCACCGTCCCCAGCCCGGCGAAGCGTCCCGGGTCGGGACTCGCCTTGCGTCCGACGGGGCGGGTCGTGCCGCCGCGACTGCGCCTGCGCATCGAGGAACCGAAGCCGGTGAAGCCGCGCCCGGCGCCGCCGCCGGCGACGCCGAGACCCCCGGTGCGGCCGGTCACGCCGCCGGTCGCCACGGGAGTGACCGGCCCGGCCGCGAGACCACCGCTGGGAGGACCACGGCCGCTGCCGTCTCAGCCCGTGCGCCCGCCGGCGGCGCCGCGGCCGTTGCCGCCGCGGCCGGCCGTCGGCTACCGCCCGCCGCCGAGACCGCACCACAGGCCGGGCGGACGCCGCGCGCAGTACCGGCGCACGCGTACGCAGACGCCGGCCACGCCGGCGCCGCCGCCCCCGGTGACACGGACCATCACGTTGGCCGAGGGCATGACCGTCAAGGATCTGGCGGAGCGCCTCGAGGTCAAGCCGAAGGACGTTCTGAAGAAGCTGATAGAGCGGCGCGTGATGATGACCATCAACACCACGCTCGACTCCGAGACGGCGACGACCATCGCCCGGGAGTTCGGGGCGGACGTGAAGATGCGCACGTTCGAGGAAGAGATGGTGGTCATCGAGGCCGAGGAGACCAGGCCCGACGATCTGATCGTCCGTGCCCCGGTCGTCACGGTCATGGGCCACGTCGACCACGGAAAGACGACCCTGCTCGACGCCATCCGCGAGACGAAGGTCGCCGAGGGCGAGGCCGGCGGCATCACGCAGCACATCGGCGCGTACGCAGTGGAGGTGACCGGCCGCCGGATCGTCTTCCTCGACACGCCGGGCCACGAGGCGTTCACCTTGATGCGCGCGCGCGGCGCGCAGGTGACCGACATCGTCATCCTGGTCGTGGCCGCCGACGACGGCGTGATGCCGCAGACGCAGGAAGCGATCGACCACGCACAGGCGGCCAAGGTCCCGATCATCGTCGCCATCAACAAGATCGACAAGGCCGACGCCAACCTGGATCGCGTCAAGAAGGAGTTGGCGGAGCGCGGGCTCACCCCCGAGGACTGGGGCGGGTCGACGGTGACCGTGCCGCTCTCCGCGAAGAAGCGGGACAACCTCGACGGGCTCCTGGAGATGATCCTCCTGGTGACCGAGCTCGAGGAGCAGAAGGCGAACCCGAAACGGGCCGCGACCGGCACCGTTCTCGAGGCCAAGGTGGACCGCGGACGCGGTCCGGTCGCCACGATCCTGGTGCAGGACGGCACGCTGCGCGTCGGCGACAACTTCATTGCCGGCGTCGTGGTCGGGCGCGTGCGCGCGCTGCTCGACGACCGGTTGCAGAAGACCGACGAGGTGGGTCCGTCCAGCCCGGTGGAGGTGCTCGGCCTGACCGGGCTGCCGCAGCCCGGCGACGCCTTCCAGGCCGTGACGGACGCCGCCAAGGCGCGCCAGATCGCCGTGCTGCGGCAGAACCAGGCCAAGGAGAAGGCGCTCGGCGGCCGCGGCCAGCGGCTGACGCTCGAGTCTCTCCAGCAGCAGTTGACGGAGGGCGAGGCCAAGGAGCTGCCGATCATCATCAAGGCGGACGTCCAGGGCTCCGCCGAGGTGTTGGCGGACTCGCTCGGCAAGCTGGGCGACGAGCGCGTCAAGACGCGCATCATCCATACCGGCGTCGGCGCCATCAGCGAATGGGACGTGCTGCTCGCCTCGACCTCGAACGCGATCATCGTCGGGTTCAACGTGCGCCCCGACCGCAACGCCACCGGCGTCGCCGAACGCGAGGGCGTCGACATCCGCCTCCATTCGGTGATCTACGACGTGACCGACGAGCTCAAGAAGGCTCTGGCCGGACTGCTCGACCCGACCACGAAGGAGGTCAAGCTGGGCGCCGCCGAGATTCGGCAGACGTTCAAGATTCCGAAGTTCGGCACCGCGGCGGGCTGCATGGTCACCGAGGGGACCATCACGCGCGCCGGCGACGCCCAGGCCCGGATCGTGAGGGACGGCGTGGTGGTCCACGAGGGACGCATCGGATCCCTGCGGCGCTTCAAGGACGACGTCAACGAGGTGCGGGGCGGAATGGAGTGCGGTCTGGCTTTCGAGCGGTTCGCCGACCTGAAGATCGGCGACGTGGTCGAGTCGTTCACCGTGGAGAAGGTCGTCGCCACCGTCTGACGAGGGGCGACTCCGCCGGTCGCCGCCGGACCGATGCCTGCCGTCGGATTGCTGACAGTCGATCTCCACTTTCCCGGTGCGCGCTCGCTGAAGGACAAGCGCCGCATCCTCGCGAGCGTCAAGGATCGGGTCCGGAAGCTCAACGTCTCGTTGGCGGAGATCGACCACCTGGATGCCCACCAGCGCGCCCGCCTCGGCGTCGCGGCGGTGGCGTCTCACCGGGACCACGTGGATCGCGTCCTCGAGGGCGTCCTCGCAGAGATCGAACGGCGCGATCCCGGCCTCGTTCTGGCGACCGACCTGCAGTGGCTGAGTTGACGCACACCGCCGGACACCACATGACCCAGGGAACGCGCACCCGGCGCGTAGCGGAACGCATCCGAACGGAGCTCTCGACGCTGCTGGCACGCAACGTCCGCGATCCCGGTGTGCTCGGCGTTACGGTCACCGACGTCCGAATGACAACGGACCTCCAGCTCGCCCGCGTCTACTACACGCTGCTCGGCGGCAGCGACCGGCGGACCGCGGCCCGCGGCCTGCGCCGGGCGCGACCATACCTGCGCCGCGAAATCGGACAGCGGCTGCAGCTCCGGCAGGTGCCGGAGATCAGATTCCTGTACGACGATTCCACCGAGCGGCAGGGCCGCATCGCACGCATCTTCGACGACATCGAGCGGAAGCGCCGGGAGACCGGCGGGAGCGTGGGCGACGACCCGGCCATCGATTCGGAAGACAGAGATGACGCCTGACCCGCTTGCACGCATCACGGCCGCCCTGCTCGACGGCGAGCGTTTCGTGCTCGCCTCGCACGTCCGGCCGGACGGCGATTCCATCGGCTCGCAGTTGGCGCTGGCCCATGCGCTGCGCGCACTGGGCAAGACGGCCCGGATCGTCAACCATGACGCGCCGCCCGCCTACCTGAGAACGCTCCGGGGTGCGGACGGGATCGAGGTGGCCGCGGCCGTGGACGGACGCTTCGACGCCGCGGTCGTGCTGGAGTGCGGAACCCTGGAGCGCACGGAGGTCGCCGGACTCGACCGCCAGCCCGTCGTCAACATCGATCACCACGCCGGCAACGCGATGTACGGCGCGCTCAACTGGTTCGACCCGACCGCCGCGGCTTGCGCGGAAATGGTGCATGACCTGATCGCCGCGCTGGGCGTCGCGTTGACGCCGGACATCGGGGCCGCGCTGTACGCCGGCATCCTGACGGACACCGGCTCGTTCCGGCATGCGAACATCACCGCCCGCACGTTCGAGACCTGCCGGAACGTGGCCGCCCGCGGCGTCGACGTCGCGGCCCTGGCGGCCGCGATCTACCAGAACAGCTCGCTCGGCAAGCTGCGCCTGACGGGCCGGTTGCTGAACGAGATGCGCCTCGAGGCGGACGGCCGCATCGCCGTCCTGCGCATCGACGAGCAGTTGCTCCGCGAAACCGGCTGCCCGCCCGACGACATGGAGGGCGTCATCAACCTGCCGCTGGCCGCCCGGGACGTCGAAGCCGTGATCATGCTCCGGGCGCTCGACGGCGTCACCCGGGTCAGCCTGCGATCGAAGGGACTCGTCGACGTCCGTGCGGTCGCCGCGGCATTCGGCGGCGGCGGTCATCGCAATGCCGCCGGCTGCACCCTGGACGCACCAGGGCCGGACGTCGAGTCACGGCTGCTGGCGCGCACCCTCGCGGCCGTCACCGAATCCGGAACGCCCGTCGCGGCCGCACCCGGGTCCTGAGATGGATGGGGTTCTGGTCGTCGACAAGCCCTCCGGCCTGACGTCGCACGACGTCGTGGCGCACGCCCGCCGGTCGCTCGGGGTCAAACGCGTCGGTCACATAGGCACGCTGGACCCGCTGGCCACCGGGGTGCTGCCGCTCGTCGTAGGAAAGGCGACGCGCCTTGCCTCCCTCCTCTCGGCGGGACGCAAGACCTACGAAGGATGCATCCTGCTCGGCGTCTCGACCGACACCTACGACGCCACCGGCACGATCACCGCGGACGCGCGGGACAGGATGGGAACCGGCCTCGTGAACGCCCCGGATCCGGCGGCCATCGAACGGGCGATGGCGGCTTTCGTGGGCACCCGGCCGCAGCGCCCCCCGCCGTTCTCGGCCAAGAAGATCCGCGGCGTTCGGGCCTACAAGCTCGCCCGGAGGAACCAGCCGGTCGCGCCCGACCCGGTCGAGGTGACCGTGCACGCCGCCGCCGTGCTGCGGGTCGACGGCACGCGGGTGCAGTGCCGCGTCACGTGCGACCCGGGCTTCTACATGCGCGCGTTCGCCCACGACCTCGGCGCGGCGCTCGGTTGCGGAGGCTGCCTGGAAACGCTGCGGCGGCACCGCAACGGGGCGTTCGATCTGCGCGGCGCGGTCTCGATCGAAGAGATCGAATCCCGAGGTCCCGCCGTCGCGGACCGGATGGTGCCGCTCGCGGAGCTGTTGCCGGAGCTCCCGCGACTGGTGCTGACCGAGCACGGCGCACGGCGGGCGCGGCACGGCAACGATCTGACCGTTGCCGACGTCGTCTCGTCGAGCGCGGACTGGGCCGCACCCGCGGTCTCCTCCGAAGCGGCGACGGCGAAGCTCTACGACGGGGAGGGTCTGTTGATCGCTATCGCGAAAGTGGGCGCGGCCCGGCTTTTGCACCCGACAATCGTTCTAGTGTAGGATCGCGTGTTGAACGCAGTGGCGAGTAAAGCAAGAGTAGAGAGGTAGTTGCACGTGGCGCTGGCCAAGGAGCGGAAGTCTGAACTGATTGGCTCGTATCGGCTGCACGACAGCGATACCGGCTCCCCGCAGGTACAGATCGCGATTCTCAGCGAACGCATCACCTACCTGACGGAGCACTTCAAGACCCACGCCAAGGATCACCACTCACGTCGTGGCCTGCTGCAACTCGTCGGTCGGCGTCGTCGCCTCCTCGACTACCTCAAAGGCAAGGATACCGAGCGATACGCGGACCTGATCAAGCGGCTCGGCATCCGCAAGTAGGCGCGAGACAACGACCGGTCCCGACGAGACCGCTGCCCGCCTCTCCGCGCAACGCGCCGGGACCATGAGTCGTCCCGAGAACTGGAGCCCATCCCCATGCACACGGCCCAGGTTGAAGTCGGCCGATCCACCCTCACGATCGAGACCGGCAAGCTGGCCAAACAGGCGGACGGCGCCGTCACCGTGCGCTACGGCGACACCTTCGTCATCGTCACGGCCTGCGCCGCGGCGACCGCGCGCGAGGGCATCGACTTCCTGCCGCTCACGGTCGACTACCGCGAGTACGCCTACGCCTCCGGCCGGATCCCCGGCGGTTTCTTCAAGCGGGAAGGCAAACCGACCGAGAAGGAGGTTCTGACGAGCCGGCTCATCGACCGGCCCTTCCGGCCGTTGTTTCCCGACGGATGGACGCGGGAGACACAGATTATCGCGCTGCTCCTGTCCGCCGATCCCGAGAACGATTCCGACGTGCTCGCCCTGACCGGCGCGTCGGCCGCCCTCGCCGTATCGTCCATTCCCGTCGCACACCCCATCGCCGCGGTCCGTGTCGGCCTGCTCGACGGGGCGTTCGTGATCAACCCGACGTATCCGGAACGCAAGCAGAGCGACCTCGATCTCATCGTCGCCGGCAGCCGCGCCGCGATCGTAATGGTCGAAGCGGGAGCCCGGGAGGTGCGCGAGGACGTCATGCTCGGCGCTCTCGAGGCGGGCCACGCGGCCATTCGCAACATCATCGACGCCATCGAGACGATGGCCGCGGCCGTCGGAAAGCCGAAGACGGACGTCGTCGCCAGAGAAGTGGATGCGACCGTCCGCCGGGAAATCGAGGCGCAGGCGCTCGCCCCGCTCGCCGACGCCATGCGCGTCAAGGACAAGCTCGAGAGCTATGCCCAGGTCGATCGTGCGCTCGACGACCTGCTCGCGTCCATTCCCGACGACGATCCGGATCGCCGCGCGGACGCCAAGGTGGTGTTCAAGGACTTGAAGGAGAAGGTCCTGCGCGACGAGGTTCTCGATGCGGGCCGCCGTCTCGACGGTCGGGCGTTCGATCAGGTCCGCGACATCTCCTCGGACATCGGCGTGCTGCCCCGCGCCCACGGGTCGGCGGTGTTCACGCGCGGCGAGACCCAGGCGCTCGTCTCGGCTACGCTCGGCACGGCCGACGACCAGCAGAAGATCGAGCTGGTCGACGGCGAGACCTACAAGCGCTTCATGCTGCACTACAACTTTCCGCCCTTCTCGGTCGGCGAGGTGAAGTTCCTGCGCGGGCCGGGGCGGCGGGAGATCGGACACGGCCACCTCGCGGAGCGCAGCCTGGCGCCGATGATTCCGAGCGAGGAGGACTTCCCGTACACGCTGCGCGTCGTCTCGGACATCCTCGAATCCAACGGCTCGTCGTCCATGGCCAGCGTCTGCGGCGGCGCGCTCGCGCTGATGGACGCCGGCGTGCCCATGAAGCGTCCCGTGGCCGGAATCGCGATGGGGCTGATCCTCGACGAGGCGGGCGGCCGGCACGCCATTCTCTCCGACATCGCGGGCGCCGAGGATCACTACGGCGACATGGATTTCAAGGTGGCCGGTACCAGCGAGGGGATCACCGCGCTGCAGATGGACATCAAGGTCTCCGGGATCACGACGGAGATCATGCGCGAGGCACTCGACCAGGCGCGGGCCGGCAGACTCCACATTCTGGAGAAGATGGGCGTCACGATCTCGACGCCGCGCGAATCCATCTCCACGCACGCCCCGCGCATCGTGACCATTCAGATTCCGGTCGACAAGATTCGCGACGTAATCGGACCGGGCGGAAAGACCATCCGCAGCATCATCGACCGCACCGGCGTCAAGATCGACGTCGAGGACGATGGCCGGGTCAACGTGGCGTCGACGGACGAGGAGTCGGCGCAGAAGGCCATCGCCATCATCGAGGAGCTGACCGCGAGCCCCGAGCTGAACAAGACCTACCTCGGCAAGGTGCAGCGCATCACCGACTTCGGGGCGTTCGTGGAGATTCTGCCCGGCATCGACGGACTCCTCCACGTCTCCGAGATCGCACACTACCGCGTGAACGAGGTGCGCAACGAGCTGACCGAGGGCGACCAGGTACTGGTGAAGGTCATCAACGTCGACCCCTCCGGCAAGGTCAGGTTGAGTCGCAAGGCCCTGCTGCCGGGCGGAGCGTCCGACAACGGCGACAAGAGCGACGGCCAGCCGCACCGCCCGGACCGCCGCGGCGGCGCACCGGGCGGCGGATCGTCTCGTCCCCCGCGCCAGCGCGGCGGGAACCGCGAGCCCGCGCGGCGGTAGCCCCCGGCCCGACAATCGTCGCCTTTGGGTCCGATCGCCGCCCAACCGGGCCTGACTGGAGATCTGCACCGCTTCTGCGGCACAGACGCTCCTAACTCTTCGAAGCCGCGGCGCGGGCTCCCGCCGTGCGGGCGGCCAGCGAGGGGTGGGAATGGAAGAACCACTCGACGAGCCGCGGGGGGCGTTCCTCGGCCAGATACTGCGCGCTCACCCGGCGGAGTCCGGACACGAACGCCTCGAGATTGCCCGTCGCGCGCAGCGCGTAGCGGTCGGCTCTGCGCTCGTGCCAGCGTGACAGCAGGTTGACGATCGGAGCCGCGGCGATCGAGACCGCCCCGTACACGAGCGCCAGCAGCGGGACGCTGCCGACGTCCCACAGGCCCTCGACGCCGAGGATTGCCAGCGGCGCAGCGCTCAGCACCGTTTCGGCGGTCCAGAACGCCGCCAGCGCCACCGCGGCGGAGCAGATGATCGTCTGCCACATGTCCCAGTGCACGTGGTGGCCGATCTCGTGCGCGATGATCACCTCGATCTCCTCGTCGCTGTAGTCATCGAGCAACGTGTCCGAGACCAGGATGCGCCGGGAGGGACCGATACCGACGACCGCCGCGTTCGCGGCATCGCTCGTCGGCCCGACGCGCCATTCGTGAATGGCGATGTTCGGCGCTCCGACCCGACGCGTCAGCGCCTCGAGTCGAGCCCGCAGCGCTGGTCGCTCCAGCGGCCGCGTGCGCCGCGCCAGCATGGCGGAGGCGAGGCTCGCCTCCGCCGCTCCCGCCACCAGACAGCCCGCTCCCGCCAGCCGCCACCACGTGTCCGGCCAGATCCCGATGGCCGCATAGACGGCAACCGCACCAGCGGCCCACCCGGCCATCCGCATCACGGTCGCCTGCCCCTGCCCGAGCAGCCAACCGCCGAACGATTGCCGCGAGAGGCCGAACCGCCGTTCCAGCAGAAAGTCCGCGTGGAACACGAAGGGCAGCGCCAGCAACTCGCTCGCCAGGAAGAGCGCGGCCGCGAACAGACCGGCCCCCAGCACAACCTGAACCGGGTCGGGCAGCACGGCCACGGACAGGGCGGCGGAGACGAAGTCCGCCGGGTATCCCCAAACGACCGCGGCGAGGAGGATACCGGCCCTCGCGACGAACGCGAGGCGCCGGCTCCGGCGCCTCAGCCGGTGGAAGCGAGCCGCCTTGCCTTCGTTCACCCGACTACTGCGCCATGTTGACGGAGATCAGCTTGGACACGCCCGGCTCCTCCATCGTGATGCCGTAGAGGCGGTCCGCGATCTCCATCGTCTTGCGGTTGTGCGTGACCAGGACGAACTGCGTCCGATCCTGCAGTCCGCGCAGCATGTCCACGAAACGCCCGATGTTGGCGTCGTCCAGCGGCGCGTCGATCTCGTCCAGAAGACAGAAGGGGCTCGGCCGATACTTGAAGATGGCGAACATCAACGCCATCGCCGTCAGCGCCTTCTCGCCGCCGGAGAGCAGTTGAATGCTCTGGAGCCGCTTCCCCGGCGGTTGCGCGGCGATGTCGATGCCGCTCTCCAGCACGTCCGATTCGTCGAGCAGCACCAGCTCGGCGCGCCCACCCCCGAACAGCGTCTCGAACGTCAACTGAAAATGCTCGTTGACGGCCGTGAACGCCTCCCGAAAACGCGTGCGGGTCGTTGCATCGATCCGCTTGATGGCATCTCCCGTCGTCGCAATCGAATCGAGCAGATCCTTCCGCTGGCCAGTAAGGAACGCGTGCCGCTCCTCCAGCTCGTCGAACTGGTCGATGGCCATCATGTTGACTGCCCCGAGCCGTTCGACCTTCGCGCGCAGCAGGTCGACCATCGCATCCGCGTCGACTGGTCGGGTCTCGGCCGGCTCTGGGCCGCCGTCCGTCCCGCTCACGTCGTCCGCACCGACGGCATCTTCATCGGCGAAGCCCTCTTGCGCCTCGGTCGCCGTCGCGATGGGCGGGTCATCATCGGATGCATCCGCCGCAGGCGCCCGCGCGCCGAGGAGCGCCCGGTCGGGCTCGAGCGGGCCATCCGCTTCGAGTGCGTCCACCTCCCGCCGGACGTCCTGCAGGCTGGCCTGCAACGACGCCGTGCACGACTCCGTCAGGTGCGCCAGATCGGCGTCGGCGGTGGCCAGAGACACCTCCTGCCTGCCGACCTCGGCGCGGGCGCCCTCGAGCGCCTGCCGGCCGCCGCGGACCTGCTCGTCGTGAGCCGCGATCCGCTGCCGCAACTCCGCAACCTGCTCGTCGACCTGCACGATCTGCCGCCGGAGCGCATCGAACTCCTCGACGTCGGTGTCGAGCTTCCGTTCGCAGCAGGCCACCTCCTCCAGAATGCGGCCTCTGTCGGCGCCGGCGCGCTCGTTGTCGGCTTCGCACCGCGCGATCCTTTCGCGCAGCTCGTCGGCCTGGTCATCGAGCCGCCGCACGTCGGATGCAAGCGCCGCGGCGCGCTCGGACATGGTCGCGTGCCGCGCTCTGGAGTTGGCGGCGTCCTGCCCCAGGGACTCGACCGCCTCACGGGCGTGGTGCAGGCGGCGCTCGGCCTCCATGAAACGCTCGTCGGCCGATCTCTGGTCCGCCCCCAGCCGTTCGATCGCCTCGCGCGCCTCCGCCTCCCGCGCCTCGAGGGCGCCTCGCTCCTCCGTCAACTGCCCGCGTTCGATCTCGACCAGCCGTTGCCGGTCCGCAACCCGCGTCCGCTCGTCGTCGAGCCGCGTCAACTGCATGTCGAGGCCGACGAGCTGCTTCTCCAGCGTGTGCTCGTCGTCCTGCAGCGCGCCGAGCGCGTGCTCGATCCGCACCGCGCCGGCCTCGTGCGCCTCGATCTCGCCGCCGAGCCTCTCGACCGCCTCGGCCTCGCGGCCTATGCGTTCGCGCAACTCCTTGATCTCCCGCTTCGGACCGAGCAGTCCCGAAGCGCCCCGGCGGCCGCCACCGGCGAGGCGGCCCGCTCCCCGCAGGACGACGCCCTCCGGCGTCGCGATCGGGTCCTCCGTCACGCCTGCCGCGGCTGCCGCCTCTTCGATGGAGGGCGCGACCCACCGCCGCTGCAGCAACCGCCGCACCGCGGCCTCGCCGGCGCCGTTCACCCGCACGACGTCCGTCAGTCCCCGGAGCGCGGGATGCGGAGGGTCGGCGGCGCTGGTCGCCGGCGCGTCGTCGGTGACCAGGAAGCCGCAACGCCCCATGTCGCGCGAGGCGGCCAGCGCCGCACCGGCGAGCGCGTCCCTGCGCGACGGCACGACCACGTCCTGCAGAACGTCCGCCAGACAGGACTCGACCGCCGTTTCGTCCGCCCGCTCGACCTCGAGATGGTCGGCCACCGATCCATGATGGGCGACCTCGCTGCCGGCGGCGAGGATCTTTCGCGCGGCTTCGCCGTACGCGGTGCGCCCGGCCTCGATCTCCTCGAGCGACTCGACGCGCGCGCGCGCCACCGCCACCTGCTGCTCGCGAGCCCGCAGATCGCTCGCACGGGACTCGATCGCAACGCGGGCGGACGCGAGCTCCGCCTTCCGCTCGGCCCGCGCGGCATGCACGGCCGCCAACCGCTCGCGCCCCTGGCCGCGAGCCGCTTCCGCCGCCGCCCGTTCCCGGCCGATGCGGTCGGACTCCGCCTCGAGATCGGCCGCTTCCGCCTCGGTCTTCGACAGGGATTCGGCGATTCGACGGTGGACCGAGGCGGCGTTGTCGATGACGTTCTGCAACGCCGTCGCCGCATTCACTGCCGCGAACATCTCGCTGCGAGCGGCTTCGAC
>WTGR01000628.1 GCA_011523485.1 Acidobacteriota bacterium | reverse complement strand
CGCGCAGCCGGCCCTCGATGAAGTCGTCCTGGACCTGCTTCTTGCGCTCCGGTTGGAGTTTCGCGTGGAAGTGCGACGCCGACCAACGCTTGGCGGCAAGGTACTCGGCGACCTCCTCGCAACGTCTCCTCGTCGAGCAGTAGACGATGGCGCCACCGTCCGAGTCCGCCGCCAGGTGGTGCCGGAGCAGGTCGTCGATGTGTGCGAGCTTCTCCGCCGGACTCGTCGGCACCACCTCGAAAGTCAGGTTGTCGCGCTGCGCCCCGCCGTTGAAGACCTGGAGCTCGATGCCGACCTCGTCGCGAAAGTGGCGCAGGATGTCCTCGACGACCGCCGGTTTTGCCGTGGCGGTCAGGCAGACGACGGGCGCCGGTGGCTCGCCGGCGGAGCGCTCCCGGATGAACCGGCCCACGTAGCGGTAGTCCGGCCGGAAGTCGTGGCCCCAGCTCGACAGGCAGTGGGCTTCGTCGAGCACCCAGGCGCCGATCTCGCGCTGCTTGATGGACTCCACCACGCCCCGGTTGCGGAGTTGCTCGGGCGAAGTCAGGACAATCCCCGCATCGCCGAGCCGGATGCGGTCGAGGGCGTCCGACCGTTCCGGCATGGACAACATGCCGTTGACGGTGACCACGGATCCGATGCCCCGGTTCTGCAGTCCGGCCACCTGGTCCGCCATGAGGGCGACCAGGGGTGAAACGACGACGGTCAGCGCTCCCGTCTTGTGGTAGCGCGACAGGGCCGGCACCTGGTAGCACAGCGACTTGCCGCTGCCGGTCGGCAAGAGTCCCAGGACGTGCCCGCCCGCCATCGCCTGCTCGACGATGGCGCGCTGCATCGATCCGCCGTCGGGCAGGGCCGGTTCGGCGCGGAAGTCGTCGAAGCCGAACCAGCGCCGGAGTTCGGCGCGGGCGTCGTGCACTTCGCGGCACCATCCGCAGTCGCTCGCCGTACAGGCGCGGTCGCGCAGCTCGGCGAGCAACTTGCCCGCTTCGGGAAACTGGTGTCGTACCCAGGGCGGCATCACCGAGTTGCCGCCGGCCACGGACAGCCAGGCCAGCACGTAGGCCAGGGGCCAGCCCGGCTCGCCCGCCTCCGAGACGACGGCGCCGCCCCGCGTGGCGCAAGCCTTCCCGGCGAGCAGACGGCCGATGGCGTTCCTCGCGTCCCTGTCCGAGGGCCGCGGCGAGAAGCGCAACGCCTCGAACAGGGCATCGAACGCCGCAAGGTCGTCACCTTGCGACGTCAACCAGTGCCAGGCGAGCAGCAGGTCGGCGCCGGCCTTGCCGAGTGCGGTGCGTTCGTCTTCGAAGAGCGTCAGCGCGAGCCGGGCGTCGTGCTCCGGGTCGTTTCGCCGTTCGCGGACCAGGTCGCCATCCTGGTAGTGCTTGATCAGGCGGTGGTACGGATTCTTCGGGAAGGCCAGTGGACTCAGCATGAGCGTGTCCAGGGCCGGACGGCCGAGCAGCCGGAGATCCGGCGCCGCCGCGCGCAGGTGCGGCAGGTCGAAGTGGATCAGGTTGTGGCCGAGGATGACGTCCGCCGGTTCGGCGAAGTCGTCGAGTTCGCGCAGGGCGCGGTCGAGCGCGCGTGGGTCGAGCCCGGTGCGGACCAGGGACCTGCCGTTGGAATCGACCGCCGCCAACGCGTCGATTCGCTCGCTTCGCTTGCCGACCTCCAGGTCGATGGCCAGGCAGCGCATCAGGATTCGCGTTGGCAACTCTTGCCGGAACGGCGCATTCGTTGTCTCTGCAAGAACATCGGTTCAATGCTCGTGCTGCCCCGGAAGCGTCGACCCCGCAACGCAGAAATGCCACGGCGCCGCGTGAATCCCGCGGCCGAGGCGGCGGGCGCGGTCGGTCCGGCAGGCGAGGATGCCCCGTGCGCCCGTGAGCTCACACCAGCGGGCGAGGTTGTCGGCGTGCCGCGCGGTCGGGGTCCTCGTCGCCTTCACCTCGATGCCGTACAGGCGGCCGTCCACCTCGGCCACGATGTCGACCTCCGCCGGCAGGCCGTCCCAGTGGTGGAGCCGCGCCGCGCCGCCGCCGTGATGGCCGATCTTGGTCAGCTCCGCCACCACGGCCGATTCCGTCAGCGCACCCAGCGCGGGTCCGTTCACGATGGCGTCCGTGGTTCGGTAGCCCAGCATCCAGCTCGCCAGACCGGGATCGATGACGTGCAGCTTCGGGCTCTTCCGGATCCGCTTGCCGAAGTTCCGGTGGTAGGGCGGCAGCAGCACGACGAGGCGGCTCGTGACCAGCAGGTTGAGCCAGCGGCGCGCGGTCGGGGCGCTGACGCCGGCGTCGCGCCCGAGGCGCGCGAGGTTCAGCACCTGGCCGGTCGACGCGCAGACCAGCGAGAAGAACGCGCGGAACGTCTCCAGATCGCTGACGCGCTCCATGTTCCGCAGGTCGCGCTCCAGGTAGGTCTGGACGTAGCTCTGCATCCAGAGATCGCGATCGACCTCGGGATTGAGGCGCGGCTCGGGCCAGGCGCCGCGGTGGAGCCAGTCGGCGAGGTCGAGTTGCGGGACGTCACGGCCGGGGTCCGTGCAGAGGCCCGCCAGCAGATCGCCGAGGCTTGTCGGGGCCGCCGCACGGAGCACCTCCGAGACGGCGAGGGGATCGAGATGCAGCACGGCGATCCGCCCGGCCAGGGTCTGGCTCGCGCCGCGCATCAGCGCGAAGTCCTGCGAGCCGGTCAACAGCCAGCGGCCCGGCTTCCGGCGGGCGTCGATGTCGTCCTTGATGTAGTGGAGGAGCTCCGGCGCGTACTGGATCTCGTCGAGGATGACGCGCTCGCCGGCGTCGGCCAGAAACCCGATCGCATCGTCGCGCGCGACGTCGCGCACGTCCGGGCGCTCCAGCGAGACGTAGCGGTGCGAATCGCCGAACTCCTCGCGGAGCAGGGTCGTCTTGCCGGTCTGGCGGGGGCCGGTGACCAGCACGGCGGGGAAGGTACGCATCGCCCGCCGGAGCGTGGCCGCCAGCGCGCGTGGGACGTACGGCATCGGTTCGCTCGGCGCGGACGAAACAAATCAAATACAGCATATTACATCTGCACGAGCCTTTGGCCGGGTCGCGTGGCCGAGGGGTAGCGCCGCGCGACAACGGTTGCAACCACTTGTGGAGCCGCAAGACGGTTGACCATCAGCCGTGCCCGCTCGGATCAAGGCCCCAGGGCGCCGATCGGGATGACCCCCACTTCCCCGGGACGCACGTGGCCGTATCCGGTGGGAACGATCACGGCGAGAGCGGAGGGCCTGCCGTGGTCGCTGCCCTCCAGGCGCTTGGCCAGTCGGCGCAGGCTCGCCGCGCCGTCGTCCACCCAGCGTTCGCCCAGCTTGATCTCGAACGCCGCCCAGCGGCCGTCCGCCGCCTCCACGACGGCGTCCACCTCCAGGCCGTCCTTCTCCCGGTAGTGGAACACCTGCGCATCGGCGGCCTGGGCGTGGACGCGCAGGTCGCGAACGACCAGCGATTCGAACAGCAGGCCGAGGAACTCCAGATCGGCCGTCAGGCGCGCCGGCGTGGCGCGCAGGGCGGCGACCGCCAGGGACGGATCGACGAAGTGGCGGACCGGCGTCTGCCGGACCGCCGTGCGCGACCGCAGGTGCGGCGACCAGGCCGGCTGGTTCTCCACCACCATGAGCCGGTCGAGCGCGTCGAGATACTCGGCGACGGTATCGGTCTTGAGGGGGCGGTCGTCCTCGCCCACCTCGGCGGCCAGCTTCGACAGCGCGACGGGGGTGGCGACGTTGCGCGCCAGCGAACGCAGCAGTCGGCCGACCTTGACGGGATCGCGCGTCTTGCCGCTGGCCCGCGATACGTCGGTACGGCGGATGTCGTCCAGGTAGCCGCGGTTCAAGCGTAGAATCCCCGGCAGCGCCTTGCCGACATGGCCCGGCCAGCCGCCGGCGCAGACGAGCTCGGCGACCTCGGCGATCGACGTTTCGGACCGCCACGCCCGTTGCTCCGCACCGTCGAGCAGTCCCCGCAACGAGATCTCGCCGCTGGAGCGCCCGCTTTCGTGCAGCGTCAGCGGGCGCATGCGCAGCCGGACGAAGCGTCCGGCGCCGGTGTGCCGGGCGACATCGTCGGCGGGAACGGCCGATCCGGTGAGGATGAACTGGCCGGTGGCGGCGCGCCGATCGATCTCACGTCGAACGTGGTTCCAGATGGCCGGCTCGAGTTGCCACTCGTCGATCAACCGCGGGGTGTCGCCGATGAGCACGGGCGCGGGGTCGGCGCCGATCATGCGCCGGGCGTTTTCGTCGACGTCGAGCAGCACCTCGCTGGCCGCCGCCCGCGCCGCGGTCGCCGTCTTCCCGGATGCCCGGGGGCCTTCGACGACCACCGCTCCGGCGGCTTGCAGCAGAGCGGCCAGCTCGGCGTCGACGATTCTCGGCAGGTAGGTCACGACAAGCCCATATTCGACACGGGTTTGTACTCCGACGACGGCGGCGGGCGCAACCCCTGGCGGGTGATTCGTCGAACGTCCAGCGGGTGATTCGTCGAACGTTCAGCGGGTGATTCGTCGAACGTCCAGCGGGTGATTCGTCGAACGTTCAGCGGGTGATTCGTCGAACG
>WTGR01000906.1 GCA_011523485.1 Acidobacteriota bacterium | reverse complement strand
GGAACTGGATGTCGGCCTCCAGGATCTCGCCCGTGCGCGGGTCGTGGACGTGCGGCCCGGAGGCGTTCTCGACCGTCGACGGCAGCCAGCGGATGACCGAGTTGCGTGCATCCTCCGGGCTCCAGTCCGGGTCCTCGTCCGCCGTCGGGGCCTCGCGGGCGACGACGGCGTTGCTGAATCCCGCCGCCTCGAACGCCGGTTGCCACGCCTCGACGCCCTGCCTGATGTAGGGCACCCATTTGGCCGGCGTCGCCGGGTCGATCCAGAAGGTGATCGGCTTCACCGGATCGGAGACCGCAGTCTCCGGACTCTGCTTCTCCAGGCGCCAGCGGGTGATGTATCGGCGGCGGGGCGCGCGGTGCTCGTCGCGGCCGTAGTCGATCTGCCGGACGGAGAAGTACCCGACCCGCTCGTCGAACAGCCGCGGCTGCATCGGCTCCTCCGGCAGCTTCACCATGCTGTAGTGCAGCAGCACGGTGGCGCTGCCGGGCCGCATGCCGCGCCGGCGGGAGGGGGTGCGCGCCCGGTTCTGGCCGGCCGACGGCGGCGGCAGGGTATAGGTGTGCGTGGTCCGCACCTCGATGTTCTCCGGGAACGCGGTCACGCTTTCGACGAAGGACCGGTCGCGCGCGAACCCGCGCGCCTGCAGCCGCGATCGCGCGCTGAACTCGGGGACCTCCCGGTTGAACAGCCTCGTCACGTCGATGACCGGCGCGCCGTCCTCGGCGAGCGCCTCGACGTCGAAGGCGCTGATGATGGAATCGTTGTTGGCGGCCGCGACGGCGCGCGCGATGGGCTGCCCGGCGTCGGCCACGATCGCATGGGAGACGCTCTTCAGCAGCACGCGATTGCCGTGGCGTTCCCACTTCACGACCCGGTTGCCGAGCGCCTGGCCCCCGTGGCCGACCCCCTCGGTCGTGCGCGCGATCTGGCTGACCCAGAGAAACTCGCGGCCCAGCTCGGCCTCCGGAATCTCGTAGAAGACCTTGTCGTCGAGGCGGTGGACGGTGAACACCCCCGCGTCGCTCTCGGCCTCGGCGGTGATCACCTCGTCGTACGGCTTGATTCCGTTGCTGTTGCGGCGCCCGCGGCGAGCAGGAACCTCGCCGTCGGCGTCGGCGGCATCGGATTCCGCCGTCTCGGCCGGTTCCGGTTCCGGCGGCGATGGCGGGTCTTGCGCGACCGAGACTCCGGGGGAGGTCCAGCAGAACAGAAGCAGCAGAAGGGTCGCGGCTGACAGGGGAAGTCGAGCGGTCGCCATCAGGAAACCTCCTCAAGGTGGACAGGACACCGCCGGTGCGCGGCGAGACTGTCACGATACACGACGGGAGAGGGGGAGACATCCATCGTCGATGCGCACTTTCGTGCGTGTCGTGTGTGGCCTGAATACACTACGCGGTGGGTCGACGACTGCTGCTCGGTCCGAACAGGCGCAATTCGGATCAGCTCAGTGTCTCGACCAGCGCCGCATCGAGGATGTTTCGATCCTGTGTCAACAGCGTGGCGCCGAGCACGAAAGCGGTCGCCACGAGAATTCGATCCGCCGGGTCGCGATGAAACGAATCGGGTAGCGCGGCGAGTTCGGCCGCGATTGCCGGGGAAATGCCGTGTCGGCGCACGAGCGGCGGCGCCGCCGCCTTGTCGAGCCATTCTCGGAGGGGGATCGCCAGCACGATACGCCCCAGGCTGTGGAGCGTCGCCACTTCCCAGAGGGAGATGTCCGAGACCAGGAGCGGCGACTCGCGACTGGCCGCGGCGACAACCGCGCGCTGCCGCGGCGAGAGTCGGTCGGGGTCGTTCAGCCACCAGATCAAGACGTGCGTGTCCAGCAGCGCTCTCATCGGCGGAGGCTGTCCCAGTCTTCTTCCGGGACGGCCGGTCCGACGATGTCGCCGGTGACGGTGACGGTACCTTTCAGCTCCAACTGCGGATACTCGGCCTCGGCGCCGGAAGCGGGCGACAACTCGGCCACCGGACGGCCGCGCTTCAGAATGACGACGCGCTCGCCGGTTGCATGAACCCGATCGAGAATGGCCAGACAGCGAGCCTTGAAGTCCGAAGCGTTGATTGTCTCCATACACTAGTCTTTTTGACTGGTCAGGACCTGTCAAGTTTGCAACGCGCGGCTCCACCGCGGCGGCGATGCGTCGAGTAGTACCGCGTCCGCAGCGCTACTTTGCCGCGGCCAGCGCGGCGAACGAGGCTTCGAGCGCGGACTCGGCCTCCAGAAGCGCCTCGCGCATCCCTTCGAGCCAGCCGCGGCTGGCATTCAGCCGCTCTCGGCCTTCCCGCAGCATGCGCCGCGTCTCGGCCGGCTGCGGGCCGCCGAGCCCGCGTCGTCCGGCCACCATCTGCTCGGGATCGAGCGCCTCGCGAATCCGGTCGACGCCGACCGGCAGCGATTCGCCGTAGGTCTCCTCGTAGACGTGCAGCAACTCCTCGGCGCTCAGCTCCTTGGGGCGCTTGCCGTGGGCGCGGCCGTACTCGGTGAGCTCGGACGCGTAGTGATGGCCCTCGCGGAAGGGGATGTCGGCGTGGCGAAGCAGGGTGTCGGCCACCTCGGTCATGGTCGCGTAGTCCGCGTCCACCTCGGCCAGCGACCGCGCCGGGTCGACCTCGAGACCACCGACGACGGCTGCGTAGAGCCGGTACATCTCGCGCGCCTTCTCGGCGGTCTCGAGAATCTGGTCCGCGCCGCGGTAGTCGATCATGCCCGTCGACGTGTTGTGGGCGGTCAGGAACACGGTCTGCGCGTCGCCGAGCACGGTGCTGGCGACCTGCCGGAGCCGTTCGAGCGCGATCGGGTTGCGCTTCTGCGGCATGATGCTGCTGATCCCGGTCAGGGAGCGGTCGAGCAGCAGCCACGGCGCGGGATCGTGGTACTGGACCTGCACGTCCTCGCTGAACTGGCCGACGGCGATCGCGGAGATCGCCAGGGACGAGGCGAGCTCCGTCTTGGAGTCGACGGACGAGATGTGGTTGGCGTCGTAGGAATTCTCCAGGACGCCGTCGAAGCCGAGCAGTTCCGCCAGCCGGTTGCGGTCGATGGGGAAGCCGGACGTGCCGAGGGCCGCCGCGCCGAGGGGACTGCGGTTGAGCCGCCCGTAAGCCTCTTCGAGGCGGCTGGCGTCGCGTTCGAGAGCCGCGGCGAACGCCAGCAGGTAGTGGGCGAGGGACGTCGGCTGGGCCTGCACGCCGTGCGTGTAGCCGGGAATGATGGTGCCGGTGTGCTCGTCTGCCAGCGCCAGCAACGCCTCGCGGGGCGCGAGCAGTGCTTCGTAGGTCGCGAGCAGCGCCTCGCGCAGCGAGAGCCGCCGGAACGTCGAGCCGATGTCCTGCCGGCTCCGGCCGGTGTGCAGCCGCGACGCGCCGCGGCCGGCCGCCTCGACCAGCCGTTCCTCGAAGACGAGGTAGTCGGACGATCGGCGGGAGCCCGGCGCGTCCTGCTCCGCGACGACCTGCGCGATGCCCGCGGCAATCGCCGCCCCGAGCGGTTCGGGAACGAGCCCGACTTCCGCCAGCATGACGATGGACGCCTTGTTGATCTGCCCGAGGTGATGGAAGTCGTCGCGTTCGCCTTGCGCCGCTGCGCCGGTCGGAACGACTGCGAGTGGGACGATGAACGCGGCGAGGCGGCAGATGCGTGACATGGCGTCCTCCCTGGGATGCGGAGCGGGTCCGGTCTCGGAGGGATTCTACGCGCGGCCGTCGAGGAGCGACGCGCCTCAGATGATGTGGCCGGTCCAGCGGCCGGCGATGATTACCCCGGCCCAGAGCGCGAGCGACGCGCCGCCTGCGACTCGCGCGGCCGGCGGCAGCTTCTGCGCGGTGTCCCACGCGTCGATGCCGCGCCAGGTCCAGTAGTGGAAGACGGCCATGTTCACGAAGGCCAGCGGCAGCAGCAGGAACTTGATCTGGAACGCCGGGTTCTCGACGTACGCGGGGGCCCGTGTGGCGAACATGCCGAAGCCGGTGACCGCCGCCACCACGAACGCCGCCCAGGTCCAGGGCAGCAGCTTGCCCGCTATCTGGCTCACCGGGTAACGGAGTGCGGCGACGCCGAGCAGCCGCAGGTCCACCGTCATGATCGAGCCGACCACCAGACCGATGCCGATCACGTGGATCGACTCCAGCAGCGGGAACCACCACGTGAAGCCGATGTGCTGCGAGATGGGGTGGTCCTGCATCCACTGCCAGATCGACGGGTAGGCGGCCAGGTCCTCCCAGACGAACGGTACGTGGAAGGGATCGGTGATGTACTCCGAGTACGCGATCCAGCGCCCGCCGAGCAGGACGCCGATCCAGAGCAGGAGCGACACGGCCGCGATGATCCGGGCCGCGAGCAGCCGTTCCGCGGACTGCTCCCAGTAGCCGTGCTGCTTCCGGTTCATCCGGTAGACGGCGAACGCCAGCCCCACGGCCAACAGCAGGCACGAGAACTTGAAGGTGGCGACCGGGTTGTAGAAGTAGCGGATGGGCCGCGCGAGGACGAAGATGAGCCCGGTGGCCGCGTTGACGGCCAGGGCGTACCAGGTCCACGGCAGCAGGCGCCGGATCATCTCGCTGACGTTCTGGTTCGGCAGCGCGACGCCCAGGAACTTCA
>WTGR01000309.1 GCA_011523485.1 Acidobacteriota bacterium | reverse complement strand
CGAACACCGCCCGCGGGTTGTTCTCCATCGGCAGCGGCATGGTGGGCGTGCGCCACGAGATCGTCTGCGTGTACGCGCAGCTCAGGCCGGACGTGCACTGTCCCGCGTTGGCCTCCTTGTCTATCGACAGCTCGAGGGAGGCGAGCGGCGTCGAGGGGCCGAACTCGCGGGCGAGCATCTGGTCGATCGACGTGTCCGCCACGACATCCGTCTCGGACGTGCCGCCACGGCTCGTGCCGGTCAGGAACGAACCGGAAGCGCCGGCGTGGACGTAGGTCCACGACGAGTTGAGACCCGAGAAGACGAGCATCCGGTCCCGGAACGGCGCGAAGGGCTGGAGAATCGGCGTGAGCTCGAAGCCGCGCCCGGCCGCCGCCGGCGACCAGTACTCCATGGCCATCCCGTTCGGCACGAAGATGGCCTGAAAGCGATGAATCCGCCCGGTCGCGGCACGCGCCGACGCGGACACGCCGGGCGCCATGGCATCCAGGAACGGCAGCGCCACGGTCGCGCCCACGCCGCGCAGGACCGTCCGGCGGGACAAGGGCTTCGCGGTGAAGATGTTGTTGCCTCTCATGTCGGTCCTCTCGTCGGCTCGTGCTCGATCACGCGGCATGAATCCGTTTCCCGTCACTCGGCCGCCCGCCGCGTCAGGAACGCCGGGCTCTCGACGATCCCGAGAATGATGGATGACCAGCGATACCCGTCCGCGGCCGCGTTGCGGACGATTCCGCGTACCGTCGGCTGGTCGTGGTACTGCGGCTCGCGCCCGAGGGCGTAGGCCAGCAGCCGCCTGGTGAGCGTGCCCGCGAACTGCTCCGGTGCTTCGAGCAGCAGGCCCCGCAAGCCGGCGAGGCCCTCCGCCGTCACCCCGTTCGGCAGGGTGCCGGCGGCGTCGACCGGGCGTCCGTCGTCGGTAACGGAGCGCCACCGCCCGATGGCGTCGTAGTGCTCCAGCATGAAGCCCGGCGGATCGATGGTCCAGTGGCAGCTCGCGCACGCGGGATTGCGCCGATGCCGCTCGAGCCGCTCGCGCATCGACGCCGGCGCGTCGTTCTCTCCCCGTTCCGGCAACGCGGGCACGTCGGGCGGAGGACCTGGCGGGGGCGTCCCGAAGATCGCTTCCAGAAGCCACCGTCCCCGCAGGACGGGCGAGGTGCGGTGCGGGTAGGAGGTCAGCGACAGCAGCGAACCGTGGCCCAGCAATCCGCCCCGCTGCTCCAGGTCCGGAAGCGTCACGCGCCGGAAGCGGCTGCCGTAGACGCCGGGGATGGCGTAGTGCCGCGCCAGCCGCTCGTTCACGTAGGTGTAGTCGGCGCCGAGCAGGTCCAGGACGCTGCGGTCCTCCTCGATGGTGCTGCCGATGAACAACGCCGTCTCCTGCCGGAACGCCTCCACCAGGTCCTGGTCGAACTCGGGATAGACGGCGGGCTCGGCCTGCACGTCGTCGAGGTTGCGCAGGTGCAGCCACTGCGCCGCGAAATTGCTCACCAGCGCCTCGCTGCGCGGATCGGCCAGCATGCGCCGCACCTGGCGGCGCAGGACCGCGGGATCCGTCAACCCGCCGCGCTCGGCGACGTCGAGCAGCTCGCCGTCGGGAATGCTGCTCCACAGGAAGAACGACAGGCGCGACGCGAGCTCCAGGTCGCCCAGCGGGTACGCCTGTCCCGGCGCCGCGCCGGGCGGGTCCTCGTGCACGCGCAGCAGGAAGTCGGGATCGACGAGCAGCCGTTCGAGCGCGAGCTGGATGCCGGCGTCGAAGCGGCCTCCCGCCTTCGCCCGGCCGTCCCGGAAGAACGCCAGCAGCGTCTCGACATCCCGGTCCGCCGGGGGCCTGCGATAGGCGCGGCGGGCCAGCCTGGACAGGATCCGTTCGGCGCAGGCCTCCTCCTCCGTCACGGCGGCGGGATCGCACAGGAAGATTCGCCGCCGGCTCGGCGTGTCCTCGGGAACCGCGGCCTCGTAGGGACCTTCGATGGTCAGCGCCTGGACCTCCGCGTTCCCGTGGTACTTCTCGTCGTTCGACAGGACCGCTCCCTTCATCACCGGCTGCAAGGGGCCCTCCGGCTCCCAGCGGTTGCGGACGAAAGAGACCCCGACGACGTGCGGTCCCGCACCCACCGGAGCGCGGACTTCCAGATGGGCGGCCGACTCGCGGACGTACCGCTCCCACTCGGGGGCGCCCGCTTCGGCCGGCGACCAGGTCGTCGGCGCCGGCGTGCCCGGCGCCTCGCCCCCCACCGTGAAGCGCCGGACGAGCCGGCCGTCGATGCGGAGGTCCAGCAGGTTCCTTCTGCCCATGCCGCGGACGTAGTCCTGCCAGTTGGTCGTCAGCGCGATGCGGAAGATGTAGTTGCCGTCGGCCGGGAAGTGGTGCGTGGCGGAGAGGCCGCCGCGGGATCCGAGCGGCAGGTCCTCGTTCCGCCGGTCCGCCTGGGTCAGCAGCACGGAGTTCTCGAAGCGCGCGAAATCGGGCGCCGTCGCGACGCCGGTGGCCAGGCGCGAGATCTTCCGCGCCGCGGAGAGATACCGCTCGAGTTGCGCGGTCGATATCGAGAGAACCTCCGCGTTGTTGTCGAACCCGGTATCCGAGGTCTCGTCGCCGGGCAGCAGCGCCGCCGCGTCGATCTCCAGGGCGAGGAGGTCGCGAATCGCGTTGGCGTACTCGGTGCGGTTCAGGCGGTGCATCGAGGCGGTTCTGCCCGGATTCGGGTTTGCGGCGGCCGCCCGGTCGATGCGCGCCACAAGCCAGCTCGCGACGGCGCGCATCTCGTCCGCGCCGGGCCGCGGGCGTCCGGCCGGCGGCATCGAGCCCGCCTCGAGCCTCGCGATCACCCGCTCCCACAGCTCGGCGTCGGCGCTCGGCCGCTCCGCGTCCGCCGCGTCCAGCGCGAGACCCGTTTCGCGGAGCTGCGAATCCAGCACGGACGCGGCCCTGCCCACTGTGGTGACGCGGCGCTCGTTGTGGCAGGCGACGCAGTAGCGATCCAGGAGGCGGCGCACCGATTCGGCGGACGCCGGCGGCGGCTGGGCGGCCGAAGCGGCCAGAAGGCGATTCGAAGCGCCGGGGGGCCAACCGGCCGCCATGGCCGCGGCAAGCGCTCCGGCTGCGACCGCGATCGACACGGATCCGGGCCGCGGTATCTTCATCGTCGCCCTCGCCGGTCTCTATTCTACTGGGACTTCCGGCCGCGTTCGGCCAGCAGGATGTTGTCGATGCGGGTGTTCACGGCCGCGATCTGTGCCGTCAGATCGCGCCGCACGCCGTCCACGTCGCGCCGCACGCCGTCCACGTCGCGCCGCACGCTCTCGACCATCCGCCACACGCCGACCAGGACGCCGACACCCGTGAGCACCGTGGCGATGACGTCGGGTCTCATGCTCCCATCCTATCGTGGTTCTCCGTTCTCAGAACGGCACCCGGACCCCGCCGTTCACGACCCGTCCGTCGAGGGGCGCCCAGGCGTCGACCGTCCAGCGCCCGTCGGGGGCGCGGTCGGGCCGCAGGACCGGGTCCCACCGCTGCTGCCGCACGTCGGTGAGGTTCTCGAGGTTGACGAACAGCCGGAGCGGGCCGACTCGCCGCTCGATCAGCACGCCGGCCAGCGTATAGGGTGCGCTCACGTCGCGATACGGGTCGGCTTCGAGCCGCTGTCGTCCCGTGTAGTACAGCTCGAATCCGACGCGCCCGTCCTCGTTCTCGACCATGGCCACGAGCCCCAGGCTGTGCCGCGGCGTCTGGGCCACGTCGGCGACCGCGCCGCCCACCCGCTCGCGCGCCCGCACGTGCGTATAGCTGGCCGTGAGGGCGAACGGCGGTTGCCGGAACGTCCCCAGCAGCTCCACGCCGGCGTTCGTGGTGGGGTGATCCAGGTTGCGCAGCGTGTAGGTCGAGCGTTCGACGTGCACCGGGTCGACGATGCGCGACGCGAAGAGGGTAGCGGTGAGAGCGGCCGGACCGTGCGTGCGGGTGAGGTCGATCGAGACGCTTCGGCCGCGCTCCGCCCGTAGCGGTCCGTCCACCGTCAGGCGGGCCAGGCCGGCCGCCTCGGTCTCCTCGGTGAGCGGCGTCGGTCCGAAGAACCCGGTGCCTGCCGACAGGCGCGTCGACCAGCCGCCCGATCGCAGGAGCCCGGACACGCGCGGGCTGAGGAACCAGCCGTACTCGCTGTGACGATCCAGCCGCCCGCTCATCGACAACGCGAGCCACGACCGCACGTCGACGTCGTCCTGCACGAACAGGCCGGGCGTGGTGAAGGCATGGGCGAACCGCGGAACGTCGATGGGACGGTAGGCATCGTGCTCGACCGCGGCACCGGCGACCCAGGTATGCCTTCCGGCCGTTCGCCGCACCGCGAGCTCGGCGAAGCCCGTGCCGTGGCGATCGCGTTCCAGGGTCTCCCCGAACCGGTGGTCGTGCGACTGTTGCGCGAGGGCGGCGCGGGCGGTGACGACCGAGCGCCCGGCCAGCGTCTGCCACAGGGCGCCGAGGTCCTGGCGGCGCGTATCGAGCGTTTCCCGGTAGGAGGCTCTCGAGGCCGGCAGGACGCGGCCCGGCGCCGTGCCGCCGGCGCGGGTCTCACGTGTAGCCCCGGCCGTGATGAAC
>WTGR01000861.1 GCA_011523485.1 Acidobacteriota bacterium | reverse complement strand
GTCGTGAAGAACAGGAACAGGCTCGACGCCGCGAAGACGACGTTGAGGAAGTCGACGTTGTAGGCGTGTCCGACGCTTTTCTTGTTGGCCATGGTGGGCTTAGATGTTGAAGAACCACTCCGGGATCGAGACGACGTACTTCAGGTTCACCAGCCAGCGGCTGAACATCTTGATCGGCAGCGACAGCATCATCAGGAACAGGAAGGCTCCCACGTAGAAGCGCGTCGGTCCCATCTTGTCGTAGTACCGCCTCAGGACGGTCTTGGCCAGCAGCACCGGCAGGACCGTGACGTAGGCCAGCGAGAGCAGGATGCCGACCCCCTCGCGCACGAGGATGTTGTCCGGGAGCGCCGTGCCCGCACCGCGCACCCAGAGGTACTCCGACAACTGCACGTTGTTGAGCGCCTCGAGCTTGTGCACGTCCCAGTACTCGAAAGGTCCGAAGAAGTTCCAGTTCGGGCCGCGGAGGAACGTCCCCAGAACGATCAACGACGACCAGAGAATCACGAAGCCGAACAGGAAGATCGTGATCTCCGCCTTGCGCTCGTTGAACGTGTAGTAGCCGTTGCCCTTCGGATTCGTGTCGATGTACGGGATCGCCATCAGGCCCACGATGATCAGGCTGGGCAGCACGACGCCCGCGAGCCAGGGATCGAAGTAGACGAGCATCTCCTGCAGGCCCAGGAAGTACCAGGGCGCCTTCGAGGGGTTCGGGGTGTTGGCCGGATTGGCCGGCTGCTCGATGGGCGCCTCGAGGGCGATCGACCAGACGACCAGAACGGCGCTGCAGAGGACGAGAGCGATCAGCTCGGTGTAGACGAGGTCCGGCCAGACCCAGACGCGGTCGGACTCCTGCTTCTCGATGACGTCGTCTCCGGCCGCGACGCGCTGGTCGTTGAGAACGGCCTCGCGCATCGAGTACCAGGTGAAGAAGACCACCAGGAAGATCAGCGCGACGATCGGCACGTTGTCCGGCTTGGCGATGATCAGCACGAAGTTCTCGTCGGTCAGGCCGAACAGGAAGAACACCGTGAGAAAGCCCATCAGGCCGTAGCCCACCGAGAGCTTGGCGAAGGCCTCGCGCTTCCACACGATCAGCGCCAGCGCGACCACCGATAGCAGGAAGAACAGCCGCGGATCGGAGACCAGGTTGAAGAATCCCTTTATCGCTTCCATGGTGTCGTGATCTCTCTACGTCCAAAGGCGAAGAGGCTCTAGAGCGGCCCCGAGATTCCGCCGTCCTTGCGTACGCGCCAGAAGTGCACGGCCATCAGGAATCCGATCACGAGCGGCAGAGCCACGCAATGCAGCACGTAGAAGCGCAGCAGGGCTCCCTCGCCCACGAACGTGCCGCCGAGCAGTGCGAAGCGGGCGTCGTCGGCCGCGTGAATCAACTGCACGTCGCCGATGGCGAGCAGCGATGCGCCGGGACCCTCGTACCCCAGGAACGGGGTCGCACGCGCCATGTTCGATCCGACCGTGATGGCCCAGATCGCCAACTGGTCCCACGGCAGCAGGTAGCCGGTGAACGACAGCAGCAGCGTCAGGACCAGCATGATGACCCCGACGTTCCAGTTGAACTCGCGCGGCGGCTTGTACGAGCCGGTCATGAAGACCCGGAACATGTGCAGCCACACGGTGATGACCATCGCGTGGGCGCCCCAGCGGTGCATCTCGCGCATGATGCCCAGCGGTACGTGCTCCCGCAACCCGACGATGTCGGAGTAGGCGTACTCCAGCGTGGGCCGGTAGTAGAACATCAGCAGCACGCCGGTGAACGTGAGCACGAGAAACAGAAAAAAGCTCAGTCCGCCCATGCACCAGGTGTACCGCAGCCGGACACCGTGTTTCTTCAGCCGCACCGGATGCAGGTGCAGGAAGACGTTGGACAGCATGACCAGCACGCGGTTGCGGTCGTTGAGCGGCGCGTCGTGCCGGAAGATCGACGCCCAGATCTGCGTCTCGGTGAGCCAGTTCCAGGCGCGCTCCAGCGCGCCCGCCTGCGGTTGGATGGATTTCGCCTTCGCCATGATTCAGCAGCTCCGAGTCTTCCTAGACGCCAAGGAACGCCTCGGGGTCGGTCCACTGCCCCAGCTCTTCCTGGAACTTGCGCGCCTTGTCGATCATGATTTGTCCATCTTCGGCCAGCACGATGCGAGCGCGTTCGAGGGGACGCGGCGCCGGACCTTCGAAGTTGATTCCCGTCGGCCGGAACCCGCTCCCGTGACAGGGGCACTTGAACTTGCTCTCGGCGGACAGCCAGTTCGGCGTGCAGCCGAGGTGGGTGCAGGTGACGAGCAGCGCGTAGAAACCGGACGTTTCGTGGTAGTCGTCGAACGGCGTCCGCACCACCCACACCCCGAAACGGTCCTTCCACCGCTCGTCCACGCCCTCGCCGTACTCGTCCGGGAAGCCGATCGTGAACTGCTGCGGCGGCTCGTTCAGCACGTTCGGGAACATGAAGCGGCCGGTGGCGGCCAGACAGCCGGCCGTGGCGGCCGTGAACGAGCCCCACGCCAAGCCCATCCAGCCGCGGCGTCCCATCAGCGGGGACGAATCGTCCGGCGTCCGCGGGACCACGCGATCCGCCAGCTTGGCGGCCGCGCCGACGAGCGCCGCGGGACCGGCCGCCCTGGCCGGCGCCGGCGCCTCGGTCGCATCCTCCTGAGGCGCGGCGGGCTTCTCGCGAAACAGCAGGATCACCAGAATATGCGCGGCGAACATCGCGACGCCGCTGATGAGGACGGCTATCAGGGGATTCACGCGTCGGGCCTCCGTCGAAATCTCACGGTCTTCGGTACGCTCCGGAGCAACATCGCCTCAGCGAATGAGATTCCTGGTCGATTGATTCAACAGGTCCAGAGTCTTGATCGCCAGCTCGCGAACCCGGAGGTTCTCGTCCGTTTCGCTCAAGGCCTCTATCGGTTGCCGCAACTCCCCGGCGCGCAACGAGGCGGCGGCCTGCAGACCGCTCACGATTACCTCGCTGACCGGATCCAGAGCGTCGTCGGCATTCGCCCGACGCGTGACCATGCGGGCCACGTACTCGCGATCGAGCATCCGACGAATCACGGTCACGCCCTCGTCCCGGCCATGCCGGGCCAGCGCCACCGCCGCGTTCCACTGCACGTCGGCGGCAGGGTCGTCGAGCGCGTTGCGCAGCGTGGCATGGTCTCCCGAGCCTACCAGGGCGCCGAGCGCATAGACGGCCATCTTCCGGACACCCGCGTCATCCGAGCGGTACATGGACTCGATGTCGTCCACTGTCGACTCGTCGCCGAGCGACGCCAGCGCCCAGATGACGCTGATGCGCGTCTCCGTATCCGGATCATCGAGGGCCGCGGTGAGCTCCGCGACGGCCCCGGGAGGCGGAAGCGCCAGCCGTCCGATCGCCAGCGCCAGATAGCGCCGCACCCGGGGGTCGTCCCCCTCGGAATCGACGAACGCCTGGACGATGCTCGCCCCGAGCTGCGGGTTCCGCCGCTCGGTCTCCGGGTCGTCGAGAACCCGCGAGAGCTCGTAGGCCGCCGGCCAGCGCCGCTCCCGGCCACCGGTGCGCACGTCCGAGAGCAGCTCGGCCGGGGTGCGCTCGGTCGTGAGCAGCATCCGGAAGCCGCCGTACACGAGCACGATGACGCCCACGACCGCGAGAGGAATCAGGAAGAACTGGACAGCCAGAGCCGGGGCCGAGCTCAGGGCGCTCGGACGGGGGGCGGATTCACGCTCGACCAGCTTCGGCATCGCCAAGTAAACGTCTGGGGAAACGGATGCCCGGCGGGCCGCCGCGGCTGCGCTAGACGCGCCACCGCGATGCGTTCGTCGTCAGGCGACCAATGGTAACAACGGCAGGCCGTCGCGGTCAAGATCGGAGCGCGCCCGTCCGCCCCTACCTTATGCGCCCTCAGTCACTTGGGACACTGCCGGAAACTACCTTGCCGTGTCCCAGGCGCGCCAAGCTGCGAAACCGGGGTTCGGTCTCGATGAAGTCGGCAACTCTATATCGATCACTGTCCCTGGCCGCTCCTGCGGGGTGCTCGGGGCGGCCCGGATCAACCGATCTCGACGCCGCGGAAGAAGTAGCCGATCTCCGTCGCGGCCGTCTCCGGCGCATCGGAACCATGCGTGGCGTTGCGCTCGATCGAGGTACCGAACTCCCGCCGCAGGCTCCCCGGAGCCGCCTTGGCCGGATCGGTGGCCCCCATCAGCTCGCGCCAGCGCCGGATCGCATCGTCCGCCTCCAGGGCCAGGACGATCGCGGAGCCCGACGACATGAACGCGGTCAGGCTGTCGAAGAACGGACGCGCGCGATGGACCGCGTAGAAGCCCTCCGCCTCCGCCCGCGTCAGGTGTACGAGCCGCATGCCGCGCAGCTCGAAGCCGCCGGCCTCTATGCGTTGCAGGATGGCGCCGGCCTGCCGGCTGGCGACCGCGTCCGGCTTGATTATGGCAAGCGTACGTTCCATTACCGCAGACTCTCCATGATGTCGTCGAGCACCGCTTTCTGCGGCCGTACACGCTCCTCGGGCAACGTCGCCAGCGGCTCGTCCACGAGGTTCAGCACGTCGAGGAAGTCGGGCTTGACCGGCTCCACGTAGATCAGGCCGGTCG
>WTGR01000228.1 GCA_011523485.1 Acidobacteriota bacterium | reverse complement strand
GGGGGGACGAATCGACCGCGGGGGCGGGGAAGGGCTGGCTCAGGAAGGCGAAGGTGCGGCCACCGGAAGGCCCGAAGGGATACGTGAGCCGCCCGTCGTTGGCGCCATGCCTCGAGGGTGTGCTGCAGCGGCGACTCACCGTGCTGCAGGCGCCCGCCGGATTCGGCAAGACGACGCTGCTGGCGGACATCGCTGGCCGCACCAGGGAAGAAGGGGTGATCGTCGGCTGGATCTCGCTGGACGACGAAGATACGCCGCACGTGTTGGGCAGCTATCTCGCCTACGCGTTCGAGCAGGGGGGGCTGGATCCTGGGGTTCTCGGCACGCACGACGCCTGGTCGTCGTCGCCGGCCGCGCAGCAGGTGGGGATGGTGGCCCGCGCCGTCGAATTGCACGCCGCGCCGTGCCTGCTCGTGCTTGACGAGGTCGAGCGCCTGCCGCGTCCCACGGTTCGGTTGGTCGACGAGCTGCTGAAGCGCCCGCCCAGCGGTCTCCACGTGGCCATGGCGTTCCGCTCCAACCCGGGCGTCGACGTGACCACGCACGTTCTGCAGGACAGGGCGATGGTCGTCGGCGCCGAGGAACTGCGTTTCTCGCGATGCGACACGCGCCGGTTCTTCGCCGGGAACCTGTCGCGAGCGCAACTCGCCGTGGTCGAGGAACGCGCGCTTGGCTGGCCCTTCGCACTGATGGTCTATCGCAACACGGGCGTTGCCGAGGCAGGAGGTTCCGTTGCGGACGTGGCGCAACTCGCCGCGAACTACATCGGCGTGAGTCTGCTTCGCGACCTGTCACGGGAGGACCGGACGTGCCTGTTCGATCTGGCGGTGTTCGACTGGATCGAGGCGAACCTGGTGGATGACGTGCTGGGGTCGAGTGACGCTCGTGTGCGGGTCGGCAGGTTGCCGGCGCTGAACGGATTCCTGTCGCCCGTGGAGGGAGAGGATGCGGTGCTGCGCCTGCACCCGCTGCTCAGGGAGTACTGCCTCGACGCTCTTGCGGTTGAGGATGCGGACCGCAAGCGCGCTCTGCACAGGCGCATGGCGTTGGAGCTGGCTCGACGGGGCCACTTGACCTCGTCGTGGCGGCACGCGAGCGCTTCAGGCGATATCCGGCTGGTCGCGGAGTTGATTGAGGGTTTCGGGGCGTCCGAGTTGTGGCTGAGGGAGGGGGTCGCGGGTCTGGTATCCGCCAACCGATTCCTGCACGCGGAGACGACGGCGCGGTATCCGCGGCTCGATCTCCTGCGTTGCGTCGTCCTGTGCCTGTCGTCGAAAAGAGAGGAAGCGCTTGCCCTGTTCGAGGCGGTCTCGCGGAGGACCGACCGCTTCGCACGGGACCGGGAGGACGGCGACGCGGGAGCGCTGGCCGTGGATGGAGCGTTCGCACAGGCCGTGTTGGCGGGCGGCGCCTCGGAGTTGTCACCCGCCGATCTCGATTCGCGCCTTCCGGCGAGTGCTTCCGCAGAGAGCGAGGACGAACGGGATCGGGTTCTCGACTGCGCCCGACACACCATGTATTGCATGGCGCACTACGGACGCGCCAACTTCGTGAAGAGCCGGGAGCACGGCCTGGAGGCCCAGGCGCGCTGCACGCACGAACGTTGGTTCGGCGAGGCTCTCGTCAGTGTCTGTCTGGGAATGTCGGCCATGGCGCAGGGGCGCGTGCGGGAGGCCGGCGAAAGGTACCGGCGGGCGCGCAGGGCGGTGAGGAGGCGTCTTGCTTCCGATCCCTGTTTCGCCGGCAGCACCGACGTGCTCCTGTTCGAGCTGGATCTCGAGCGGAATCGCCAGCGGGAGATTCGGCAACGGACGCTGAAGCGCCTGACTCGGTTGCCCAGGGTCTGGGTCGAGATCCATTCGACGGCGATCGCGGTCGCCGCCGAACTGATGCTCGAGCAGTATGGGAGGAAGGCGGCCATGCAACTTCTGTCGAAGGCCGTCGAGGACGTGCGGGGAGACGGCGTCCGGAGCCTGTCGAACAACCTGTCGGCGGTGTTGGCGTACTACCTGGTGGAGGCAGGGCGTTCGTACGAGGCCGCACAGGTATGGAGCGACCATGGCTTGCCCTGCGGAGTAGCCGATCTGATCGACCTTCGGCGCCAGTCCTGGCGCACGATGGAGGCCTTGTCCTGCGCGCGTGTGCGGTTGCTCCTGGAACTGGGCGAATTCGCCGCGGCCGGGCAGCTCGCGAACAGGTTGTGCAACACCGCGTCGACGCATGGCCTCACGCGCACGCTCCTGCGGGGGCTGGCATTGTCGATGGTCGTGGCGAACAGGGAAGGCGACGAGAAGCGGGCGCAGGCGCGGCTGTCGGAGTTTCTTCGCGTGTTGCGCAACGTGGACTATGTAAGGCCGCTGGCGCGCCATCGCGAAGTCAGTCTTCCGATCCTGCGAGAACTGCTCGACGCGGATCCGGACGACGAAATACGGCGCATGGCCGAGTTCGCGCTCGCGCATGTGGGAAAGTCCGGCACGGTAGCCTCTCCCGCCTTCTCGTCACGGGAACTGACCGTGCTGGCGGGAGTCGGACAAGGCCTCCGCAACAAGGAGATAGCCGGTCGCCTCGGGATTACCGACGAAGGCGTCCGCTACCACCTCAGAAACATCTACCGCAAGACGGGCGCCACCAACCGGGTCGAGGCGCTGCGGTGTGCGAAGTCGTCGGGAGTTCTGACCTGACGTTCCCTGAAGGGCCGGCGGCGACCTCCCGGAATGGTGCAAGTCGGGCAAGTCGCGAAATACCTGCGTGTGCTGGGCGCTTGGGTCGGCCGGTCTGCCCGCTACCGGAAATCGCTTCCCGCTACCCCTTGTGGTTTGGGCGGTTTGGCCCGCATAGTTCTGTGGACCATGACAAGGCGGCATTCCTCGGCGGGCGTTCGCGTCTCCGGCCTCCAGCCCTCCGGTGGGCGTGCTGGCAATCGACCGGCGTCGAGGGGACCGGTGGGGTTCGGCGGTGGCGCTGCCCTCGCCGTCGACCGATCGCGGTTCTCCGGATCACCCGTTTTACTCCGCGTCGGCGGCTTCCCCGTCGCCTACAAACCAGCAAGGCGCAGACAGGCGAACATGCAACTCCTGAAGACGATAGTGCCGTCGGCAATCCTGGCTTTTGCGGCCGTAACCGCCCCTTCTGCGTGGCAGCAGGAGCAACGCGCGTCTCCTGTCCCTGTCGAGGTCCCTGCTGCGGCGGCGCCGGGTCCCCTATTGCCGCCCTTCGGGTCTGCGGAATGGTCCACCGGAGGGCAGTCTGTCACGTCGTCGGCCCGAGCAACCGCACCTGCCAGATCCGTGTCTCCGGCCTCCTCGCAGGTCACCGGGACCTTGCATGCGGCCGTCGGAGGGAGTCGGCGCCCGCCCGCAGCCGCGGCGACGCAGGACGCAGACCTGAGTGACCTCGTCTGTTCGTATGCGCCTGGCTTTCCGGCAACCGTGACATACACACGCCCGAACGTCTCGAGCGGCTCCGTGCCAACGATTTGCCTTGGCTCCGTCATTTGCAGTGACAGAATGATCTATATCGTCGCATGTCCCGCGCTCGACGGGAAATGCCCCGACGCAGTCACATGCGACTCGGCTGAGGAGGGGATTCTGGACCTTCGAATCAGGGTCGAGACGTTCTTTCCCTACAGGGACGAAGAGATAATAGAGGAGTGGAGGAAACTGTACGGTCGTGAACGACCGTAGCCGCGTGGCCGCGTGCGACGGGGTTGTTCGTAGCGGCGCGAGAAGCCTGCACGCTGAGGCAGTCGAATCGTTGCGGTCCGCCTTAGAGCGGCCGCTCATCAAGTGGTCGGCGGCTGACTTAGTTAGAATACCCACCCCGCGCACGCCGATACGCTCTCGAACCCGAACCTCGTGGCGTCCAGACCCTTGCAGGGGATACAACATGACGGAAGCGGAGCAACGCGCACGAGCACGGTGCCGTGAACACGAAGGCTGCAAGCTGGAGGGCTACACTGACAGTCTCGGCAAATGGACCGTGGGCTACGGGCACCTGATCACCGATACCGACGAATGGCTGAAGCGGCGGCCAAACCATGCGATTTCCCAGGCCGAGGCAGACCAGTTGTTTGAGGAGGACTGGAGGATCGCCGCCGAGGGTGCGCAGCGCCTCTGCGAGCATCACGGCGTGCAACCGCACGACGATGAACCCCGGTTCTGGGTCCTGGTAGAGATGACCTTCCAGCTCGGCCAGGCGGGTCTGAGGAGATTCAGCAACATGTGGAACTCGGCTGGTCAGGGCGCGTGGGCAGAGACCGCGTTGCACGCGCTCGATTCCCGCTGGATGGAGCAGACTCCACGCCGGGCCCGGCGCCTTGCGATGATCCTCTGGCGGGGCACTGATTGACACGTACCCGTCTATAGCTGAGGGAAACAGCAGAATGAACTTGCCGAGGCCTGTCGCGTGCAACTGCGGCATCCCCCACGTCAAGATTCGAGGGGAAACCTACAAATATCGGATGACCGCTCCCCAAACGGAATCCCTGCAGCAGATCTGCTTCAAGAAGCCGTTCTGCCACTGCGGGACGAAGGCCGGCAAGGTCACGAACACGCCGATCCTGTCAGGATCAGGAAACAAGATCACGTTCCATCTCGGCTATTCCTGGGAC
>WTGR01000233.1 GCA_011523485.1 Acidobacteriota bacterium | reverse complement strand
GCTCTTCGTCTTCCTGCTGCTCGGGGCGACGCTCGAGACCCTGCACGGCTTCAAGGCCGGCTTCTACCTGGACGTGTCGAACGAGACGCGCCGGCTGATGTGGACGCTCGCCCATGCTCACGGCGCGCTGCTCGGCATCGTCAACGTCGCGGCCGGCGTGACGCTGCGTGCCCTTCCGGAGCTGCCGGGCGACGCACGCATCCGGCTGATCTCTGCGACGCTCCGCGCGGCAACCGTGCTGCTGCCGGCCGGGTTCTTCGCGGGCGGCGTCACCTTCTACAGCGGCGATCCCGGCGTCGGCATCGCCCTCGTGCCGGTCGGCGCGGCCTGCCTGGCGATCGCCGTGCTCCTGCTGGCGCGCGCCGTCTCCAACCCGTCCGGCCCGCCAGCGGCCACGGAAAAGCGCCGGCGGAACGGCTGATCGCTCGGCCGCGCCGTTCTGGATGGGCGTGGAGTCGTGGCGAGGCGACAGAAAGCGCCGCCGGAACGGCTGATCGCTCTCCGCACCTCGCATACGTGGATGAACGTGCTATGCTCCGGTAGGTGGTACACGGCTTATGGAGCAAACGACGAAACCAGTTCACCGGCGCACCCGGTCGCGGCTGACCGACCGGCGCCCCGGCCTCCGGCCCGCCGGCGCCTCGCCATCGGCGGCGGCGACAACCCCCGAGTTTCCCGGCTGTCGTCCGATTCACGTTTCCCGGGGCGCGATAGCGGACTACGAGGGGCGCCTGGAGTACTGGGAGGCGGACACCGAGACCGCGTGGGTGGTCCGGGCGCCGGTCAGCATCTGGCACGAGCTTCCCGGACAACGCCTGGCGCGACTCGTCGAGCGGATCGCGGCCGTTCGGGGAGCCGCCATCGAGACGGTCGGCAACGGGGACCTGCTGCTTCGCAATGCGGCCGGCGAACGCCAGCGCATCCTCCAGGCCGACCAGGTGGTGTATCTGCGCCAGCAGGCGGTCCGCCGGCTCGGCCCCGCCATCGAAATGGGTCGGGACGAGCTGCCGGACGTGATCCTGGAGGTCGATCTGACAACCGACGTCCGCCGCGGCAAGCTGGCGCTGTACGAGTCGTGGGGGTTCCCCGAGGTATGGGTCGACGTTCCGGATCGCCGTACGCCGAGCAGCCCGGCCTCGCGCACGCCCGGACTGACGATCCACCTGCTGGGACCGGACGGGTACGGCTCGGCGGCGACCAGCCGGGCGTTCTCCGGCTGGTCGGCGGCGGAGATCCATCGAGCGCTGAACGAGGAAGCGCTGTCCGGCGAGACCGTGGACGTTCTCCGGCGGGTGGGCCGCGCCCTCGGCCGGCAGTCGGGCACCGGACCGGACGACGATCCGTTCCTCTCCGCCGAGCGGCGCGAGAGCCGTGTCGCCGGCCGTGCGGAAGGCGCCTGGGACGGCGCACGCCAAGCCGTCCTCGAGGTCCTCGACGTGCGGGACGTCCGCCGGTCGGCGACGTTCGCCGCGCGGCTGGACGCGTTCACCGGGTTGCCGGTCGCGGCCCTCGTCCGCGCCGCCGTCGAGTGCCGGGACGAGGAAGACTTCCTGCAGCGCCTCGACGCGCTCGCTCGCCGCTGAGCCCGAGCGGGTCATCGCACCGTCGGATGTCGGAGAACGACGGCCCGTACACGACGAAGGGAGCCCCCACGTGTGGGGCTCCCACGTGTGGGGCTCCCACGTGTGAGGCTCCCTCACCGATATCCGCGCCGGCGGTATCCGCTCGCCGGCCGCCGGGACAGTAGCGCTCCCTACCGCACTGTGACGGTCAGGTCGCCGGGCGTGAGGAACATCGCGTCCGACGCCCAGGCCCGCAGCGTGTAGGTGCCGGGCGAGTCGAACGTGACGGTCGTCTCGAAGGTCGCCGAGGTCCAGCCGTCGCCGTCGACGTGCGTCGCCGGATTGCCGGACGAGGTCGGCGCGGTCAACACGCCGTCGACTTCCCGCTCGAGCTCCCGCTCCTCGACGGAGCGCTGGAACCCGTACGGCTCGAAATCGCCGTCGTCCGGACCGCGGTACACGATCCAGTGCAGCGACAGGCCGTTGCGCGGCGGGCGCGGCTTCTCGTACCAGCGGATGTTGTCCGGAACGCGCGGCTGACCCTCCGGCGGGATCAGCGTGGGAAGACGCGTGCGCGGCGCACGCGGCGGCAGCTCCGACGGCAGCTCGTCGTCGCGAATCACCGCGGTCAGCGTGAGCGCCTCGCCGACGCCGACCCGCTCTGCGCTTGCCGACACCTCCACCTCCGGGGGCCGGTTGGCGAACAACTGCTCCACCGGACGCCCGAATCCGGTGCGCGAGTTCGAGGTGATGGTGTTCTCGTCGATCTCCCATTCCGGTTGCAGCCAGCCGTAGGCCCGCTGCTCGCTGCCGTGTGCGGTCACGGACCAGATGATGCCGTCCTCGGGATTGGGGCCGGTATCGGCCGGCATCGGCACCGTGAACTGGTAGCGCTGCGTGCGCGGATAGAAGTGGGTCGGCTGCCCCCGATCCTCGTCGCCGGGCGAGAAGAAGTTGTCCGGCCCGACCGAAATGCTCGGCTGCTCCCGGTAGTTGCGGTTCAGGTAGCCGAAGTGGAACAGGTAGCCGCCGTCGTCACGACGCGTCCAGCCCTCGAAGATCGGCTGGATGTCCTGGCCGCCGTCGAACCGCTGCTGCGGCTGCGAGGCGAGCGGCACGTCGCGCGGATTCACCTGCGCGTGGGTCACGCCCGCGGCGCCGACGGCCAGCACCGCCGCGGCCGCGGCGCAGATCCAACGGAAATACGTCTTCATGATGCCCTCTGTCGTATCGAAAAAGAAAAAAGCACTCTGCGGAGGACGCCCCCGCAGAGTGCTCGGTCCAAACCCTGACTCCGTCACCGTAACGCTAGTCGTTGTTGTTGGCGCGGGCGTCCAACTCCGCCTGGTACTCCTCTTCGGTGAGGTCGTACCAACTGATCCAGCCGAACGCCATCTCGTCGATCGTGCGGCTGCCGCCGCCGGTCCAGTTCAGCGCGTCCACGTTGCCCCGGTGCGACTCGGTGTTGTCGTGGTAGCTGATGACGTGCAGCTTCGTGCCGGCCGGGTAGACCGGCTGGGCGTCGTCCTCGTAGTTGTAGACGATGTGCCAGTTGAAGTCGAAGTTGACGCAGCTCACCATCTCGGTCGTCGAATTCGGGTAGATGAGCTCCAGGCACTGCCGCTTGCCGAGGAAGTGCATGTGCGGCTGGAAGCCGGTCAGCTTGCCCGGCAGATACATCGTCGCGTAGCCGTCGTGCCGCGTGACCTGCCCGGCCGGGATGTCGAGCTCGCCAGCCTGCCCGAGCTGCCGCGAGTACAGGATCTTGTCGGGAACCTCGCCCTCGGGATAGAGGACCAGGCCGAGATCCGTGCGGTCCACCACTTCCTCACCGATCGAGTGATAGTGGAAGCTGAAGCGGACGCGCGAGCCGCCCTCGAAGATCTTTCCGGTTCCGTCCGGGTACTTGTCGGCGTTCTTGCCGACCGCGTACTCGTTCAGGAAGAAGTCGTTCGAGCTGTCGTTGAGCGGCGCGTCCGGATCCGTGACCGCGTAGGTGAGCGCGTGGTGCACGACGCGCAGGTCGCCGGCCCTGGTCTGGATCGCCTTGATGTAGCGGTCGTTGGGGATGCCGGAGTCGACGATGTAGTCGCCCCACCAGTCGCCCGCCTCGGCCGGCACGGTGTGCGGCGGCGAGGTGACGATGACGTCGGGCGGGAGCTCCCAGGCGCCGAAGTCGGGCAGCTCGACCGGCGGCGGCCCGTCGGCGGGATTGCCCCGCGGGGCGCCCGCGTCGACCCACGCGGCGACCAGATCGATCTCCGCGTCGCTCAGCGAGCGGTCCTGCTTGAAGTCCTGGATGCCCACGTTCTTGTCGACGTGCCACGGAGGCATCTCGCGCGCGACGACCTTGTTCCTGATCGACCGTGCCCAGGGCCGCGTCTCCTGGTAGTTCATCAGCGACATCGGCGCCATGTTGTCGGGCCGATGACACACCTGGCACGAGCGCTGGAAGATCGGCTCGATGTCCTTGTGGAAGGTCGGCGCCGCATCCTGCGCCAAGGCGACGCCCGGAACCAGCGCCACCGCCGCAACGGCGGCCAGCCCGGCCACTCCCAGCGTGGCATTCCTCATCGAAGCACCTCCCAAGAAGGCCCGCAACGGGCACTTGGCCGAATCAAGACCGCCCATGGCGAGCGGTTCGAACCCAGAAGGATTCCCTCGCCCGCAAGTGTATCGCGGTGCCGGGAAGCGGTCAATCTCCCGAGGACCGAGGCGCCGGAATCCGGAGCGACCCCGAGCCGCGCCGCCGGGAACCGGCGACCCGGGACGGAGCCGCGGGGGAGCCGGGCGACCCGGCACCGGTTCGCCGGCGCGGGATGGGTCCTCGCCGCGTCGCGCCGCGGGTCAGCGCACTGCCCGGTCCGCCCCCGACGTGCCCCGCTCCAGGTAGTCCCAGAGCACGTTGGCCATCGCCCGCATCCCGACCGGCAGGGCGCCGTCGTCGGCCCGAAAGGTCGGCGAGTGGTGATCGCCGGACACCGTCCCCGGCTTGCGGGCGCCGAGCATGAAGAAGAAGCCCGGCACCTCGTTGGCGAAGCGCGAGAAGTCCTCCCC
>WTGR01000056.1 GCA_011523485.1 Acidobacteriota bacterium | reverse complement strand
TCGGGTTCGACGATCTCCAGTCGTTCAACCGTCAGCACGTCCGGCGAGGACGACGACGTCGTCGCGATCCGGATCACGGTGCCCGACAGAGCGAGCGCGAGGACCGCAACGACCGCCCAGAGAAGAGTCATCTGGCGCCGAAGCCGACCGATGTCACTCACGCCTGTTCCGTCGTGCGCTGCCATGCCGTCCTCCCCTTCCGCAAACCGAACGAATTATAAAGACTGTCTATGGGAATAGAGTACAGCTCGTCACAAAGATTGTCAATGGGAATCGAACGCGAGACTTCGGGGGCGAGCGGCGTCCGGATCGGTCCATCCGCTCGAGTGGCAGCCGCCGTCGTTCGGTTGTCGTCAGCGCGGGCGGCGCGCCACGAACATCTCGTGACGGCCCGGTTCCACGTCGGACAGGACGAGCGGGACGACACGGGCCTCGAACCCCACGCTCGCCAGCAGGTCGAGCCAGCGGTCGCGCGCGAACAGCCCCTCGACGTGCCGGTCCTGCACGGCGCGAACGGAGCCGTCGCGCTCGCGCAGCAGGAACGCGAAGTCGACGAGATACTCCGTGTCCCGCGGATCCGGATCCCAGACCCACTCCAGGTAGCGCAGCCCCCGCGGGCACTCGCCCGCGGCGCCCGCAGGCGGACGCTCGTCGCAGCCGCCCGCGGTCTCTCCGGCTCGGAAGTTCTCCCGGACGTAGTCGGGCGCGAACAGCACCGCGCCGCCCGGCCGGCAGTGCGCCCACGCGGTCTCGATGGCGCGCCGCAGGTCGGCCTCGGTCGCCATGTAGCAGACGGCGTCGTGCACGAACACCGCGTCGAACGTGCGTCCCAGCCTGAGCGTGCGCATGTCGCCCAACCGGTGCTCGCACTCCGGGTTGAGGGTGCGGCTGACCGCGAGCATGTCCTCGGAGAGGTCGGCGAGCACCAGGCGGCGGAACCGCCGCTTCAGGTGGGACGCGGTGTTGCCGCCGCCGCTGCCCAGCTCCAGGAGGGATTCGATCGGCGCGTCGCACGCCTCGGCCAGCAGGTCGCCGTAGACGCCGGCCTCCTCCGCGTAGTCGGCCGGGTCGTCGAGCAACGGCCACCACGCCGCGAGCTCGCTGTAGAGGCGCATCGTGGTTCAGGAGAACGCTGGCGAGGACGGAACCGCGTCAATCGACGCCGAAGGCCAGCAGGACATTGCCGGGCCGCCCCCCGAAGGCAGCGTAGCCGGAATTGACGTAGACCATTCCGTCGACGACCACCGGGCCCGGACCGTTGATCGATCCGCCCCTGGCCGGCACCCCGTTCACCGCGGCGTGGTCCCCGTTGGTGTCGAACTCCCAGAGCACGGACCCGTCATCCGCGTCGTAGGCGCGGAACAACCCGTCGTAGGCGCCCGAGAAGACCACCCCTGGGATCGCGGTGACGGCGGCCAGCAGCGCGGGACTGCACCCTTCGCATACGGGCTCGTGCGGCTCGGCGTACCAGACCAACTCTCCGGTTCGCAGGCGCACTGCGGCGAGGCCCCCGGGCGCGGGGGTCAGGTAGTCCGAGTTGGCGAAGTACGCCTTCTCGCCGTCCACCGCGAAGCCCCATTCGATGCCGCCGAGCTCGCTGCCCTCGCCCACCTGGTAGCGCCAGACGACGGCGCCGTCCCGATCCGGATCGAGGGCATAGCCCACGCCCGCCTTCTGGCCGATGACCAGCAGGTCGCGGCCGTCACTCGTCGTCACCAGCACCGGCGACGCGCCGAAGTCGAAGTCGGGGCCGTTGTCGTCCGGACAGTTCGGGTTGCCGCTGTCGCAGTTGAGGATGAACGCGTCGTCCGGCGTCAACTGGTTCGTCCAGCGAATCGCACCGGTGTCGCTGTCGAACGCGATGATCGCGTCGCTCGTGTCGGCCGCCGGCTCCGTGTAGGCGTTGCCGGTCGCGGCGTAGACCAGCCCGCGCTTCGCATCGACGGTCGGCGCCGACCACACCGCGGCGCCGGACGGGCCCATGAGAAAGAAGCCCTCCGGGTTGCGCCCGCGCGGCCGGGGCGTCTCGGGGATGGTGAAGCTCTGCCAGATCGCTTCGCCGGTTGCCGCGTCGAGGGCGGCGATGCTGCCGCGGAACGTGCAACAGGGATACTCGGGGTTGGCGGCCAGCAATTCCTCCAGCGACGAGACCGGCACGTACAGCCGCCCCTCGTGGTGGACCGGCGCCCCGGTGATGCGGGCCCCCTCGTGCGTCTCGACGTCGCGGCGCCAGATCTCGGCCCCGGTCGCCGCGTCGAGCGCGTAGACGTTGGCGTTGAAGTCGCCGAAGAAGAGCGCGTGCCGGCGATCCGGCAGGCGGCTCACGGTCATGGCGCTGCGGACCCCGCTCTGCGCCGCGAACGTCCAGTACGTGCAGCCGGTCTTCGCGTCGAGCGCGTAGACCACGCCCCGCTCGCTGGCGACGAACAGGCGGCCGCCCACCACCGTCGGCTGCGACTGCGCGGTGGCCGAGTTGGGGTAGCCGAACGCCCACTGGAGCCGCAGGCCGGGCACGTCCTCCGCCGCGAGTCCGGCGTGATCGGCCGGCTGGAAGCGGCTGTTCGCGACGTCGACGCCCCAGCCGTTCCACCGGGCGCCGCCGTCCAGTCCCGACCAGCCCGCGGCGGACGGCGACACGGCGCAACCGCCGTCCGCGAGGACGGCGTCCTCCGCGACACGCCGCCCGGTAATGAACTCCGCGATCGCCCGCCGCTCCGCCGCGCTCAACTCCGCGCCCTGCTGCTGCATCGCCCCGTCGGTCAGCGCGCCGACGATGGCCGCCGGCGGCAGCGCCCGCATGTTGTCGATCGCCAGCGCGCGCGGGATGACGTCCGCGAGGTGACAGGCGGCGCAGTGCTGTTCGAACAGCACCTCGCCGTCGGGCGCCTGGGCCGCGGCGGGCGAAACGCCGGCAACGACGGCCCACGCCGTTGCGAGCGCCGGCGCGAGGCGGAGAAAACTGCCCGCCCGGGTTCCCGAGCCTGCGGATGAAAGGCGACCGAATCGGCCGATCATGAGATATCCACCATCCTTGCTGCTCCAAGCGGGGGCGTGACTCCGCGGCGGGCGCATCGAATAGGATAGCGTCGTGGAACCGGTCGGGGCCGAGAACCCCCTTCGTCGCCTCGTCGATGAGTACCGGGCCCGGTGTCTCTGGTTTCTCCGCGAGGACTACTATCCGACCACGGCCGCCGAGTGCGGGCGCGTGCTTCGACTGATCGAGCAGAACGGCGACCTGCAAGCACTTCGACGCGTCGCCGGGTTGCGCACATGGCTCTCACGCCGCTCCAGCGAGACGTCTGCCGCCTGCTAGCCGACGGACGCCGCCAGAGCGGCGAGAGCTACGTGGCGGGCGGCGTCGCGCTGGGTCTCGCTGTCCAGTCGCATCGGCTTTCGCGTGACATCGACGTGTTCCACAACACGACCGAGGCAGTGGCGCGCTCCTGGGATCGCGACCGTGCCGCGCTGGAATCGGCAGGATACGAGGTCGCCGCGTCGCGCGAACGTCCGGGCTACGTCGAGGCCATCGTTTCCCGCGCTCCGGATCGGCTGGTCATGGAATGGACGCGGGACAGCGCGTTCCGGTTCTTTCCGCTGGTCGAGGACGACGATCTTGGCCTCGCCCTCCACCCTTTCGACCTTGCCACCAACAAGGTGCTGGCCCTCGTGGGACGGCTCGAAGCCCGCGATTGGGTGGACGTCCTGGCATGCGACACGCACCTGCAGCCGCTCGGATATCTGGCCTGGGCGGCCTGCGGCAAGGATCCCGGCTTCACACCGGGCGGCATCCTCGCCCATGCGCGCCGCTCGTCCCGCTACTCGGCCGAGGAACTGACGTCGCTCTCCTTCGAAGGACCTCCGCCGCGGGCGTCCGACTTGTCGCGACAATGGCGAGACGCGCTGGAGCGCGCCGGCGCCGCCGTCGACCTGCTGCCCGAACGGCACGTCGGAGAAGCCGTGCTCGCGCCGGATGCGAGGCTCTTCACGGGCAGTCCGGCCGCGCTGGCCGAGGCGCTGGCGGCAGACCGCTTGCTCTTCCACCCGGGCCGCCTGCGTGGAGCGTTTCCCCAGCTCAAGTCGTAGCGAGCCCACCGGAACCGGACCTGCGCCATGCACGAGGTGCCTCGCGGCGCACCCGCGGCCCGAAAGCAGCACCCGCTCTGCGCACCAAGCTCACGGGCGCGGGCGCTCTTCCGGGTCGTTCGTCCGCTCAGTTCGTCGGACGCCGCTGCCCGAAGGGCCGCTGGCCGAGCGCGCGCTGCATCACCTCGTACTGCACGCCCATGATGCGGCCGATCGCCTCGATCCAGTAGGCGGCGTTGTGGCGGCCGGGCATCTGCATGTAGTCGAAGGGAATGTCCTCTTCCATCATGTAGGCGGCCAGCTTCCGGGCCCCGACGATCAGCCGGTCCTCGGTGCCGCAGTCCAGGTAGATGTGCGGCAGATCCTCGCGCGGGACCTGCTTGATCAGCGTGAACGGGTCGTAGGCGTCGGCCTGCTCCGGGGTCTCGAACATCGTGCCGAGAGGGGTCCGCTCGACCTGGCTGCTGAAGCCGTCGACGCCGATCAACGGGTTCGGCTGCCGGCGGCGGGCCTGCTGCTCGGGCGTGAGCTGGCGAGGAGGC
>WTGR01000652.1 GCA_011523485.1 Acidobacteriota bacterium | reverse complement strand
ATCTGGCTCTGCTGGCGGTGGGCGTGGTTTCGTCGGCGGGAGTGGGATACGCAGCGGTGAAGTACTTCATGCAGTACGTCGCGCGTCATTCACTCGACCCGTTCGCCGTTTATCGCCTGGTGCTCGGGTGTCTGGCCCTGGCCTGGGTCCTCGGGTCGTGATGGACGTCTGGCCATAGACCGATGCAGTGGCTGCGCCGCAGTCTGATTGCGGGTTTCGTCGTGATCGTGCCGCTGGTGATCAGCGTGGCGGCGTTCGTCTGGCTGTTCCAGTTCATCGACGGCGTGATGGGACCGGTGTACGTGCGGTTGATCGGTCGGGAGATTCCGGGCTTCGGTCTGGCGACGCTTCTGCTGCTGGTGGTCGCCGTCGGGGCGTTCGCGACCAACGTGCTCGGGGAGCGGCTGCTTCGCCGGGGGGAAGCCTATCTGATGAAGCTGCCCGTGTTCCGCGGGATCTACTCGCCGGTCAAGCAGCTCGTCGAGGCGTTCTCGCCGGACAATCAGCTCGGCTTCAAGCGGGTCGTGCTGGTGGACGATCCCAAGCGGGGGCTGGTGCTCGGCTTCCTGACGAAGGAGTTCACCATCGAGGGACAGGACGAGGCGGGCGCGCACGTCGCCGTGTACGTGCCCACCAACCACGTCTACTTCGGGGACGTCCACATCTATCCGCGGACGGTCGTTTCGTACCCGTCGCTGACGGTGCAGGAGGGGTTGCAGGTGTTCCTCACGGGCGGCATGGCGCTGGCCGGGCGCCTGCAGATCGAGCAGGAGAAGCGGCAGGCCTGACCGCGTCGGTCGAGGGCCTGCCTCGAGGGTTTCAAGTGTGGCGGAGCGCCACCGTGCGGCAGAGGGTTGAATGGAGCAGCAACTGTACTACGTGCTCGGGTTCGGGATGCCGGTCGCGGCGGCGGCCTTCGCTTTCTTTCTGATCGGCCGGATCAATCGCCTGGAGCCGGGAACCGAGCGGATGCAGCGCATCGCGGCGCTGATTCGCAATGGCGCGATGGCCTTCTTGAAGACGGAGTACACCGTGTTGGCCGGCTTCGTGGGCGTCATGTTCGTGGCGCTCGTGCTGCTGCTGCCGGGCAACGCGCTGTTGACCGGGGTGGCGTTCCTGGCCGGCGCAGTCCTCTCGGCGACGGCGGGGTGGATCGGCATGCAGACCGCCACCAGCGCCGCTGTTCGCACGACGCACGCGGCCACGACCAGCCTTTCGAGCGCGTTGCGCGTCGCGTTCTCGAGCGGCGCCGTGATGGGACTGACCGTCGTCGCGCTCGGTACGCTCGGCATCGCTCTTCTCTACTACCTCTACGGGGGGTTGAGCGGGGCGGGAGCGAGCGCGGTGGAGTCTCTGTTCGGGTTCTCCCTGGGCGCCTCGTCGATCGCGCTGTTCGCCCGCGTGGGTGGCGGCATCTATACCAAGGCGGCGGACGTGGCGGGCGATCTGTCCGGCAAGGTGGAAGCGGGGATTCCCGAGGACGACCCCCGCAACCCGGCCACGATCGCCGACAACGTCGGCGACAACGTCGGCGACGTCGCCGGCATGGGGGCGGACCTGTTCGAGTCGTACGTCGGCAGCATCATCTCTTCGATAGCGCTCGCCTGGGCGCTCACGGCACCGTCCGCGAGCGCGCTGTGGGGCGTGGACGAGGCCGGGTTCGGCACCCTGCAGTCGACGCTCGTCGTCTTCCCGATCCTGCTGGCCGGCGTCGGCATCCTCTCCTCCATGCTCGGCACGTTCGTGGTGAACACCGACGACGAGACGAAGATCGGCAGCGCCCTGCAGAGGGGCTTGCTCGTGGCGTCGGTGCTCGTCTTCCTGGGGGCAGGCGGACTCGTCTCGATCCTCGATGTCCCGCTGGCGGTGCTCTGGTGCGTCGTGGCCGGCGTCGTCTCCGGCGTGGCGATCGGCCACGTGACGGAGTACTACACCGGCAAGGACAAGCCGCCGGCCCACAAGATCGCACAGCAGTCCGAGACGGGGCCGGCCACCAACATCATCGCCGGGCTCGGCGTGGGAATGATGTCGTGCGCGATCCCGATCCTGATCATCTGTCTGGCCATCTACGTCAGCTTCTCCCTGGCGGCGCTCTACGGGATTGCGATCGCCGCGGTCGGGATGCTCTCGACGCTGGGAATCAGTCTCGGCGTCGACGCCTACGGGCCGGTGGCGGACAATGCCGGGGGCATCGCCGAGATGAGCGGGCAGGAGGCTTTCGTGCGCGAGCGAACGGACGCCCTCGATGCGGTCGGGAACACGACCGCCGCCATGGGGAAGGGCTTCGCCATCGGGTCGGCGGCGCTGACCGCCCTGGCCCTGTTCAGCACGTTCCGGACGACGGCCGATGCCGCGGTTGTCGAGGCGGGCGGAGCGTCCGCCTTCGACCCGCGTCTCCTGAGCCTCGCGCTCGACAATCCGAACGTTCTGCTCGGCATGCTGCTCGGCGGCATGCTGCCGTTCCTCTTCTCCGCGCTGACGATGAACGCGGTCGGACGTTCGGCCAACGACATGATCGAGGAAGTCCGCCGGCAGTTCCGTGAGATTACCGGGCTGCTCGAGGGCGAGGCCGAACCCGATTCGGCGCGTTGCGTCGAGATCTCCACCCGCTCCGCGATCCGGGAGATGGTCGCGCCCGGGCTCATCGCCGTGCTGGCGCCCGTGCTGACCGGCTTCCTCCTGGGCGTGTCCGGACTCGGAGGGTTGCTGGCCGGCGCCCTCGTCACCGGGGTGCTGATGGCCCTGATGATGGCGAACGCGGGCGGCGTGTGGGACAACGCGAAGAAGTACATCGAGGAGGGGCATCACGGCGGCAAGGGGTCGGAGCCGCACAAGGCCGCGGTCATCGGCGATACCGTCGGGGACCCCTTCAAGGACACGTCCGGGCCGAGTCTCAACATTCTCATCAAGTTGATGACCATCGTCGCGGTGATCTTCGCGCCGCTCGTGGTCGTGTGGATGCAATAGCTCCGGTGTTGACGCTCCGTTGCCGGGCGGTTAAGATGCCGCACCCTGCGCGGCCCGCCAGGGAAACGGCGAGCGGGCCGGGCGCACGCGTTGCGAGATGGCAGCGCGAGCGAAATCCGATGGTCCGTTTCTCTCTGCCCGGTGTCTAACATCCGGTGAAGGCGATGTCGTTCGGCTCGTTGACACGGAGGAGCGGCCTGCTATAATCGGCGCTTCCGAAGCGGCGTCCGAGGAATCGAGCAGGCCAGGAGGCGTGCTGTGGCTGACACGAGAAAGAAGAGCAACCCGGCGAAGGGGGCACCGGCACCGGCCAAGAAGGTCGAGCCGGCGATGTTCGGGGAGATCTCGAACCCGTCCATCACGGTCGGTGCGCGGAAGTGGTACACGCTGCCGCTGTCCATCATCGCGCACGTGGTCGCGATCGGCGCGGTCGTGATCGTCCCGCTGATGGCCATGGACGCGCTGCCGACGCCGGCGTCCATGATGGCGTTCGTCGCGGCGCCGCCTCCGCCGCCGCCTCCGCCTCCGCCGCCGCCGCCGCCGGCCGCCGCCGAGGCCGCGCCTCCGCCGGTTCTCGACGTCAACCCGAACGCGGCCCCGATCGTCGCGCCGGAGCAGATCGTCGAGGAAACCGGTTTCGACATCAACCGGGTGCAGGGCGTCGAGGGCGGCGTGTCTGGCGGTGTGGTGGCCGGCATCGTCGGCGGGCTGCCGACCGCGCCTCCGCCGCCACCGCCGCCGCCGGAGCCGGTTCGCGTCGGCGGCAACATCAGTCCGCCCACCAAGATTCGGGACGTTCCTCCGGTGTATCCGCCCGTGGCGCAGCAGGCGCGCGTGCAGGGCGTCGTGATTCTCGAAGCGGTGATCGGTCCCACCGGTGCGGTCACCGACGTCAAGGTGCTGCGCTCCGTTCCGTTGCTCGACGAGGCTGCAATCACGGCCGTGAGGCAGTGGCAGTACACGCCGACGCTGCTGAACGGCGTGCCGGTTCCGGTCATCATGACCGTGACCGTCAACTTCCAGTTGTCGTAGGGTTGTGCCGGGGATTGTTGGAATCGGTCGAATAGACTGGCGACGAACTCAGGGTTTCGCCGCAGGAGGAGCAGATGGACTTTCTTGAGTTGTGGGAGCAGATGGGGATATCCGTCAAGATCCTGATGGGTGTGCTCGTGGTCATGTCGATGGCGTCGGTCGGCGTCTTCTTCGAACGGCTGTTCACCTTCATGCAGGCCACGAACCAGTCGAAGCTGTTCGCGCCGCAGGTGGCGAAGCATCTCAAGGACGGGAAGCTCAAGGAAGCCATCAGCGTCTCGCAGTCCAAGGACTACCGGTACAGCCACCTCGGCAAGGTCGTTCTGGCCGGTCTCCAGGAGTACCAGTTCCAGCAGGACAGCGGCGTCGACCTGCACAAGGACGACGTGGTCGACAGCGTCCACCGTGCGATTCAGCGCGCGGCGGCGCTCACCTCGTCCGATCTGAAGCGAGGCATGGGCATCCTGGCGACCATCGGCTCCACGGCCGTGTTCGTCGGCCTGCTGGCGACCACGCTCGGCGTCATCAACGCGTTCCAGGGCATCGCGGCCACGGGCTCCGGTGGTCTGGGCGCCGTGTCGGGCGGCATCTCCGAGGCGCTGGTCGGCACCGCGATCGGCCTCTTCGTGG
>WTGR01000127.1 GCA_011523485.1 Acidobacteriota bacterium | reverse complement strand
CGGTGTTGATGTGCTCCCAGCCGCGGTTCCCCTCGCGGATGAGGAGCTGCATCATGAGCCCGAAGTTGCTGCGGAGGCCCCGGAACGTGTCCGCGGCGTTCTGGTTCTTCACCTTCTGCAGCTCGCGCGCGCCGACCGGCTCGGTCTTCAGCTTCTCCAGCTCGGCATAGATGGCCTGCTCGACCTCTTCGGGTGTCTTTCCCTGCCGGGCCGTGCCGCGCAACTCGAACATCCCCTCGAACTGGAAGCCCGCCTGTCCGCCGGAGGCGCTCGTGGCCACCGCCTGCTCCTCGACCAGGGAACGATAGAGGCGTCCCGTCCGACCGCTCAACAACTGCCCCAGGACGACCAGCGCCGGCTCGTCCACGTGTCCGTCGCGCACCGAGTGGTACCGGACGACGACCTGCGGGTTCGTGTCGGCGTAGGCGATCATCCGCTTCTCGGCGAGCTGCGGCATCTCGCGCGTGCGCGGCTGAAGAGGCGGGCGGGCGCCGCGCTCGAGCCGGCCGAAGTACCGCTCGGCCAGCTCGATCGCCGCGTCGGGGTCGAAATCGCCGACCAGCGCCGCGGCCAGGTTGTTCGGCGCGTAGTAGGTATCGAAGAACGCCAGCGCCTCGTCCCGCGTGATCCCTTCGAGATCGCTGGGCCAGCCGATCACCGGCCAGCCGTACGGCGACGACTGCCAGAACATCGCCTCGAACTGCTCCTGGAACTTGCCGATAGGCGTGCTGTCGGTGCGCAGCCGCCGTTCCTCGTGCACCACGCTGCGCTCGGCATAGAACTCCCGGAACACCGGGTTCGCCAGCCGGTCGCTCTCCATCCAGAACCACAGCTCCAGCTTGTTGGCGGGAACGTTGATGAAGTAGATGGTGAAGTCGTAGCTCGTGCCGGCGTTCATGCCCGAGCCGCCCTCGGCCGTGTAGATGCGGCTGAAATCCTCCTTGATGAGCAGGTCGCTCTGCCGGGCGAGCAGCGTCTCGAACTCGTCGAGCAGCTCCTGGTGGCGCGTACTCCGCACGGCGGGATCGGCCGGGTCGTCGATCTCGCCGAGCTGGTGCCGGCGATCCAGCTCCACCTCGGCGGCCTGGATCTCGGCCCGCAACGCGTCGAGCTGCTCGATGATCTGCAGGTCCTGCTCGATGTCCCGGGTCCCGATCGTCTGCGTCCCCTTGAACATCATGTGCTCGAAGAGGTGCGCAACGCCGGTGATCCCGGGCCGCTCGTACACGGAGCCGACCTTGGCCACCCAGCCGGCCGCCACGTTCGGGTCACCGGGCCGCGGAACCAGCAGCAGGGTCAGGCCGTTGTCGAGCCGATGCTCGATCACGTCGACCTGCTGCGCGCCCGCCGACCCGGCCAGCGCCAGGACGACCGGAAGAACCCACCAGGATATCTGTCTCATCGGATGCCTCGCCACGTCGTACAGGGGAGACCGGCGCCGGGGACTCCGGCCTTCCGGCCATCACCGACGGTACACCAGTCCCGACGAAGACGCCAAGCAGGGCCGGCGCGCGCCTTGCGCGGCGTACGCGCCGTGCGGTATCTTGGTATTTCCTGCCGGGTTCCGCGCCCGCCTGCGTGCCGAGGTAGCTCAGTCGGTAGAGCACATGACTGAAAATCATGGTGTCGCCAGTTCGATTCTGGCCCTCGGCACCACCTTAAACTACTGAAAATAAACAACATCTTGCGTTTCGGAAAAACGCTGATCAGGCCCGTTTTGGGCAATTGACAGCCTAACTGACAGCCTAACTCTCGATTTCCGGGACCGGCATATGTGTGGATCCACACGGTTCCGGTCGTCCGACCGGGATTTCTGCGTGTCCGGCCAAGCTTCCTGTTTCCCGATGGCAGCTTCCCTGTGGAAGTGCTGGACGCTCGCCCGTGCCCTCTCTGGGCGGGTCCCAGTCCAGCGCCGGCGAGAGCCCTCCTGCTGGCGGTCGTCGTCCCTGTATCGCGTTCTTCGGTCGAGGCCCGTTGTGGGCCCTCATCCGCAAGCTGGACCGAACGCTCGCCGACCCCAGCTACGGGAGCGGTTCGGGGGCGCCGGTGACAGTTCTACTCCCCGGCGGCGGTCCGGTGCTGGACAGCAACCGGCCAGGTCGGGGGCTGGGGCGGCGGGTGATCAAGGCCCTGACAGTGTTCCGACGGGACCAATCGCCCGCCCGACGCTGAAAGCACCGCCCGCCGCCCCGCCGGACGACCACGCTGGCGCCTGCAATGGACCCACCGGGTACCATCAGTGGCGGCCTGGACGCCCGTGCTTGCGGAATGCCCGTGCCGTTCAGGTCCGAGTCGCGGTCCTGCGGCGTTGTGAGCGGCTGCGTCCGCTGCTTGCCTGGCGGCGTCGGCTGCTCCTTGCGCCAGGTCCGGCGCGGCGCTAGAGAGCGGACTGCCCCTTCGGCCACCGACTGCCGGAAGTGCCGCTTCACGGATCCTCTAGGACGGCGCCTTCAGCCCCGGTGCGAGATTTTGCAGCAGGCTCGTCCTACGCTGAGCGAATGGGGTGGCCGGTCACCGTCGCGTGGAATCCCGAGGCACAGAGCGTGCATCCGGTGCGTTACCAGCACCTGGGATCGGATGAAGCCGGCAAACGGGGGCAGGTATTCATTAGCCCCCTTGACCTGCTTCCCTGCCTGTCCTACCGACTCTCTCGGCCATCGGGGGCGTCGTCCGCCGGCGTGCCCTCGCCGACCTTGCGGTCCGGGCTGCTCTCGTCCGCCGCGGCATCGGCCTAGTCCGGCACCTCGGCCGGCTCTTTTGCTTGGCTGCCGATAGGGACGTTGCGTGCCGCGCGCTGTTCGAGCTCTTCCCTGACGTCGGCGGGCGGGCTCCAGCCTCCCGCTGGCACCCCGAGTTCTACCTGGATGTTGTGTTCGCGCGCGAGCTCTTCGACCCGTCGTTCGCAGTTGCCGACAATCGTCGCGGCGGCGCGCAGTATCCGCGCCGTCTGTTCGTCGCTAAGGTCCTTGAACTCAGGGTTCTCGAACTCCTCGTACGGGGTCGGCGTTCGCCCTTTTTGCGGCTCCACGTCGTCGAGATCAGCCATCCCGACATCCTCGCCGCGCCGTTGCAGGTGGTGGGCCAGTTCCCGGGCGTTGTGCCGCTGGTTCACTCGACCGTCGAGTGCTATGACCACGCCCTTGATCGCGTATTCCACGGCCCGGTTGGCCTCGGTGGCACGTTGCCACTTCGACTTGCCGTAGCCGAGCGTTGGGGGGCGGTTCGCGTCCCTGGCCGTACAGCCAGGCGATGCGCCTGCATCGCGCCCGCTGCTCGTCGGACAGGAATTGTTTCCGCGGCCGCGGCTTGGGTCGCGGCCGCGCTCTTTCCATTGCCACCAAGAGATCCTGCTGGATCGGATCTTTCATTGTCGTTTCTCTCAAGGGCTGCCAGCGTGGTCGTCGTACTTGGTTGGCTTGCGACGAAAGTCGCCGAGACTGTTCCGGCCGTTCATCGTGAAGGCCGGGGGCGTGTAGTGTTGGTCCCGTGGGGTCGGGACGATTGACGGAAGCCTTCGTGGAGGCGGCTGGATGGGGACGCTACCCGGATGGGGGCGGGCTCTGGCTGGTGGTTGGACGTTTCGGCCAACGCCGGTGGGAGGTGCTGTCAGCGCCGAACCGGGCGGCGGGCCGCTTGACCATGGCGAAGGGGCTCGGGGCGTATCCCGCTGTGGGGTTGGAGGAGGCGCGCCGACTGGCTGCCGGTCATCAACGGCTGTCCGCCAGCCGGGGTCGGCGACGCCGGGGTGCTGCCACGGGGCATCGCCTCGTGGACGAGAAACTGCGCCGGCTCGTGCGGCGGGGCCGGTACTACGACGGCCGGGGTCTGTTTCTGCGCGTCCTCAGCAGGACGCGGCGCTACTGGATTCAACGGCTGTGGTGGAACGGGCGCGCGTATGAGCGGATGCTCGGGTCGTTTCCCGAGGTCTCGCTCGGGCAGGCGCGCGCCGCCGCCCGCGAGAACTACGACCGGTTCCGTTCGGCCGTGGACAGGGGCCGGCCGCCCTCGGCGGCTCTGATCGAGCGGGTCCCGCTCGCGGTATCGGATGGCGAATGACGGCGCGGGTGCGTCGTGTCGGGATCGTGCGGAGGGTGCCGCGCGTGAGCAAGCCTCGATGGGCCTGGACAACAAGGGTTCATCCGGGAACCGGAAGCGGACGGCGCCTTGAGGCGCGGGTTTCTCGTGTGCCGCCCAGGGTGGGGCCGCGTGGTGCACGAATCAAGTGTCGAGGCCGCAGGGGCCCAAGCTAGGGCACGGCGCCGGCGCCGGCTTCCGGGAAGGGTTTCGCCAACGGGCTTTCCTCGGCGGCGACGGTTCCGACGGGCCATGCGGGATCGCAGGGCAGGGAGCGGATTCTGGCCGCTGGCGGCTCGGATCGAGTCGGTCGACCCGTAGGCGCACCATCAGCTTGGACAGCCCTTGGCGCGTGATGCCCAGCTCGCCGGCGGCGCCGGAGATGCCGGCATGGCGTCCGAGCGCGTCTCTTACCATGGCGCGTTCGAGTTCCTCGCGCGCCTGGGCGAGCGTCGGCCGGCGCTCGGCAGCGACTTCCCGCTGGATGGCGGCGGGTAGCACGTCCGGGCCGACCGCGCCCTCGAGCGGCCCGGTGACAGTCAGGTTGGCCAGCACGTTCTGCAGCTCCCGGACGTTGCCCGGCCACGGATGCGCGGCCAGCGCGGTCACCGTCTCGCGCGCCAGGCTCGCGCGGCTCCCCGCGGCCGCGCTCATGTTGTCCCAGTAGTGGGCGGTGAGCTGCGCGATGTCGGGCGTCCGGTCGCGCAACGGGGGCACGGTGAGCTCGAGGACCTTCAGGCGATACAGCAGATCCCTTCGGAAGCGGCCCGCCGCCGCCTCGTCGTCGAGCGCCGTGTTGGTGGCGGCGACGACGCGCAGATCCAACCGCTGGGTGCGGTTCTCGCCGAGCCGGCGGACCTCGCCGTCCTGCAGCACGCGCAGCAGCTTCGCCTGGGCACCGGGTGAGAGTTCCGCGACCTCGTCGAGGAAGACGGTGCCGCCCGACGACAGCTCCAGCAGGCCCTTGCGGTCCCGCGAGGCGCTGGTGAACGCTCCCTTGGCGTGGCCGAACAGCTCGGACTCGAACAGCTCGTCGCCGAGGACCGCGCAGTTGACGGGGACGAAGACCGCGTGTCCGCGGGGACCCTCTTCGTGGATTGCCCGGGCGATCACCTCCTTGCCGGTGCCCGACTCCCCGTGGATGACCACCGGGAACGGGGAGGCCGCCAACCGCCGGATCCGAGCCTTCAGCTCGCGCATCGGCCGGCTGTCTCCGACGAGCCGGGCCACGCCGCGCGACCGGTCGGTCGCCCGTCCGGGCGCCGGCTGGCAGGCGTCGCGCCAGTTCACTCCATTTCGAGGCGGAACGCCGCGAGAGGGCTGATCGTGCAAGTCGGCGCCGTATCGTTCGCTCATCCGTCCACCTCCGATGAATCACCGTGTCAGTTCCGTCGTGCGCCGACCCGTTTCGGCAGGTGGGCGCACAGGCGCGTATCGCGATTTGCGGATGCAGCCCGCGCTGAACGCGCCGCACCCTTCAGGCCGGGATGCAAGCAGGCCGGCAGGGCGGCCCACAGGCTGCATACGTTCTGCAGGTTTCCGAAGAGGTCGTTCTGCCGAAGAGGGAACGAGAGCGATACCGGGCGAGGCGACCCAGGCCGGATCGGGCAGTTCTTCGCTGCCGCTACTGCTCGCGTTCGTTCCGCTGGATTTGCTGGATGGCCTTGCCGGCCAGGAACAAGGCGAGCAGATTCCCGCTGTAGGGCCGCAGTCCGGCGCGGGCCATATGCTCGATGATGTCGGGCGCACGTTCGGCGGCGATGGTCGTCTCGCCGCGGTGTCCGAACCGGTGGCGGCAGTAGTCCCTGCCTCTGGCGGTCGTCGGCGTCACGACGATCCGGTCGTTCCGCAAGTCGAGCTCGAAGTCCGGTTTGGCGCCTGCGAGCACGCGGCGCCAGCCGGTGGGCTCGTCGTCGCCGGCCGCGGCGCGCATGACCTGGCCGGCGCGCTGGTCGTGCTCGTCCAGGTCGCTGTAGTCGACCCAGCGCCGCAGCCTGCCGTTGTGGCGCTCGGTTCCGTGGTCGAAGATCTCCACGCGGCGGCCCTTGTGCTGCAGCCGATCTCCCGGCTTCGCTTCGGTCAGCTTCATTGAATTGGTGCGTGAGGCGGCGTTCGTTGATGCCGGAATCGCGTTCGCCGGGGTCGGAACCGCCCCTTCACCCGAAGTATGGGTCTGTCGGAGCGCTTGTCTGCGTCGTCAGACACAGCTCCACACGACGTCGTCGCCCGAGATCACGGTGACGTTGCCGTGGTCGTTGATCTCGACCTGGAAGCCCGCCTCTTCGATCGACTCGCCGTCGACGATGCCGTCCTGGATGCAGGGCGGTCCCATGCACCAGGTTCGCGGGTCGACGCCCAGCAGGGCGAAACCGATGGCCTCGCGCACCAGATTGGCTACCTGCTCCAGGATGCGCTTGTTGGAAGGATGTTCGGTCGGCTCTCCCCACCGGTCTCGCGGCAGTGCCCCCCACTGGTCGCGCTCGAGCTGGCGGAGCAGTTCCTCTGCTTCAACGATGCTCTCGGGCGGGGCCTCGGCCCATTGCATCGCCTCGATGCCTGTGTCGGCGATGTGCTCCCCCATCGCCGGAAATTCGGCTCGGTGCTTCGGCCATGTCCTTGTCATGTCGGTCTCCGTCGCGGGGTCGGGTTCGGTTGCGCCGAGGGGCGAGTCTCGAAGCGAAGAGCCCCTCGAATGGATCAGTGCAATTCCGGCACGTCTCGGTGGCGGCTCTCGAGGGTGCGGGGACGGCCTCGATGAGCTGCCCAGGAAGTTCCGGTTCTCTACCGGGGCGGTCGTCGTGGCCGTGTCCGCGATCGCGTGGAGCAGCCGGGTGGTGCTTCGCAGGGCCGTGGGGCCGATGCGACGTAGGACGGGCGGGCGTGATCTGTGCGAGGAGCGCGGGCGCGGACGCCGTGGGGAGGGCGTCGGTTCCGTGGCGTTCTCTTCATTGCTCGGGTGCCGCCCCGTTTGCATCGGCCGGGACCCAGACGCACTCACGCACGCCGGTCGCCCAGACGATGGTCGCGCGCTCCCCCGTTTCGTAGACGAGCTCCGACCCAGGTCCGGCCCGCAGCTTTCGGGCGTCGGCGGGTGGCAGTTGCCGCGCCACGTACTCCCGCTCCAGCGACGGCCTGAGCACGCCGCGTCCCGCGGTCTTCACCATCTCGTCAATGAGCAGTTCGACGAAGCGCCGCGCGTTGCGGTACGGGTCGACGAGGGTCGGGGGTGTCACGTTGTGGTTTCGTCGTTGCGGATGGCCGCTGTCGTCGGGCGGCGGTGTGATTTTGCGTGCTCGACGCTCGGGTCGCCGCCGGTAGTGACTCCTCGTGCCGACGCACAATCCGGTGTGCGAGTACGAGGTCTTGGCGGTGGGTGGGTATTGATTGCCCGGCCTATGCGGCCCGTTGTCCCGTGATTGCTTCCCGGAGGCCTTCCAGCAGTCCTTCGAGCTTGGCCATTCGTTCCCGGAGCTGCCCAAGCTGCTCGGCCGTTTCTTTCCCCTGGGCGTCGATCCGGTCTCGGAGCGCATCCATCCGGTTTCGCACCCGGTCGTCGTACCGTGCCACGATCCCCCACACGCCCAGCAGTACTGCTGCGACCATGCCCATGCCGGTCAGCACTATCGGGATGATTCCAGGGCTCTCCATGTTCTTCCTCTCTGTACGCTAGTTTTCGTTCGCCTGGCTGTCAACGTAGAGCTGTCGTCCTACCCTGTGCCGCCGCATCGGGGTCAGCCAGTGCCGGTCGGGTTCGGGCTCCAGCACCGCGTCCAGCCGCAGGCTGGCGGTCATGATGTCGGCCGGGGAGCCCCCTCCGGCCAGGATCAACCGCGGGTCGCGGCGGTGGCTCGACTCGGTCCGGACCCTCCTGTTCGAACGTGCTCGTCAACCCGCTTTCTCCTCGCCAGCGTTGAACTCGATGCCGTCGGCATTGGCGAACCAACCCGCCATCTTCTCGGCCAGCGCCTTGCTGCCGCGTCCGCCCCAGTACTGGGGGGTGATGACGACGAAGTCGCCCTTGAGCTTCTTCTGCAGGTTCTTGACGGTGCTCTCGAAGCTCTCCCTGTCTTCGTCGAGGTCGTCGTCGAAGGCGAATGCCTGCGGCCCTATCTGTTCGATGTTGGCCGGGGCGATCGCCTCCCTGATCCCGCGGGTTCCTTCCCCGAAGACGATGTGGAACATCCGGTCCTCCCTCGGTGCGGCTCCGGCCGCCAGTCGCCGTCAGCCCTGCGCCGACGGTTCGGCGCCGTCGGGAGCATACCGATCGAGGACCCGTTCGAGGACTGCCTGGTCGGGCACGAAGACCCGGGTCTCGTAGGCGATGACCTCGGTCTTGCAGCCGCGGCGCTTCAGGTCGGCGAGCGTACGGTAGTCGACGCCGTGGATCTCGACGCGCGGCTGGCCCATCACGCGCCGGCAGACGAGCCGCTTTCCCTCGCTGAGCGGCACCTTGCTCTTCGTCTCGGTCAGCATCTTCCACATCTCGGCCGCCGAGATGCGGATCCGTCCCTCGAGGCCGAAGGCGACGCGCACGGCATTGACCTCGGCGAGGCTCACGAGGCGTCCGACGAGCCGCCGGCCGTCGCGGGTCACGGCGCGGCGGATCTTCATGTCCTCGGTCTGCAGGCGGTTCCAGTACGGGAGCAACAGGCCCGTGACGAGCCAGATGCGCGTCTCGATGTGCATGGGCACGCGCTTCATCTGCTCTTCCCAGACGGAGGTCCAGGCAGCGGCCGCGGTTGCCCCCCAGCCGTCCTCCTCGAAGAGGTGCTTGGCCTGGGTGCGCTGGCTGTCGGGCTGCAGGAGCCGCACGCGCGGCTGGATGCCGCCGTTGTCGAGGAGCCAGGACGGCGCCGGCGCCACGACGGCTGCTTCCGGGTCCTTTCCAGGGAGCTTGCGCGCAACGAGTCGCACCTCGTCGGCGCGGCCGCGCTGCCCGGCCGCCTTGCGCGCCTTGCCGATGGCCGCTTCCGGCTGCAGCGGCCGCGTCCGCTTGCGGCAGACGAGCTCGGCTATGCGGGTCGTCGCTCCCGTTCGTTCGTGGGTGGCGAGCATCTCAGTGTTGGTCAGCTCGATCTCGTCGGCGTCGACGTCCTCGACGCCCTGGTTGTAGGTGCCGCTCTCGATGGCCTGCTCGAGGTTGCCTTCGATCAGCTCCTCCAGGTGCTCGAACAGCTCGTTCTGGACGTCGATCGGCAGCGCCAGCAGCCGGTTCAGGAAGGTCGGCATCGGCGGCGTGTCGTGCTTCAGCTCCTTGCCGCCGTCGGTGGCGAGCGCCAGGCCGGTGGCGCGGTGGAACCGCTCTTCGGACCACCCGTCGATGCGGTTCCCCACCAGGTCGTAGTAGAACTGGCGGAGCGCCTTGTGCGCGTAGACGGACTCGAAGTTGTCGCTCGCGTGGAAGAGGGCGCGGTCGTCGTCGCCCATGGCCGTCTGCGCGTTGCGCTGGCCGCGGGTGATGGCGCCGAGCGCGTCGAGGCGCTTGGCGATGGTGGAGATGAACCGGCGCTCGGCCTTCACGTCGGTGGTCACAGGCCGGAAGACGGGAGCCGACACCTGGTGCGTGCGGTGCGAGCGGCCCAGTCCCTGGATGGCCTGGTCGGCGCGCCATCCGGCTTCCAGCAGGTAGTGAACGCGGCGTCTGCGGTTTCCGCAGCCGGCGTCGGCGTGGTAGCTGCGCCCCGTCCCGCCGGCTCCCGAGAAGACGAGGATCAGCTTCTTGCCGGCCATGAACTCCTGGGCCTCGCTCAGGTTGGCGGAGTCCGGCCGCGTGCGCACGGCCAGGCGCTCTCCCTCGTGGTCGGCGACGCGCACGACGCGGCGGGCACGGCCCGTGATCTCGGCGACGCGCTCGGCGCCGAAGTGATGGATCATCTGGTCGAGGGCGGCCGGGACGGGCGGCATCGCGCCGAGCCGCTCGATCAGCTCGTCGCGCATGCGGACGGCGATCTGCGACTGCACCGGGTTGCCGTCGGGATCGAGCACCTTGCGGCTGCGGATGTTCCCCTCCTCGTCGGCGTACTCCTCGTACAGGTCGAGCGGGAACGCGCGGCGCAGGTAGTCGAGGACGTACTCGCGCGGGGTCATGTCGATCGACAGGTCGTCCCACTCGCTGACCGGGATCTGCTCGATCCGCCGCTCCATCAGCGCCTCGCCGGTCGAGACGATCTGGATGACGGCGGCGCGCCCCTCGGCGATGTCGCGCTCGACCGAGCGGATCAGCGTGGGCGTCTTCATGGCCGTGAGCAGGTGGTTGAAGAACCGCTGCTTGGCGCCTTCGAAGGCCGACAGCGCGGCGGCGCGGGCCGCGCGGTCGCCGCCGCCGTCGTCGCCGTTGACGCCGGTCAGCTCCAGCGCCTCGTCCAGGTGGTCGTGGATGATCTGGAACGCGTGGGCGTACTCGTCGTAGATGGCGCGCTGCTCGCCGGTCAGCGCGTGCCGCAGCATGTCGATCTCGACGCCGTCGTAGGCCAGGGCGCGCGCCTGGTACAGGCCCAGCGCCTTCAGATCCCGGGCGACCACTTCCAGGGCCGCCACCCCGCCCCGTTCCATCGCCTCGACGAAGTGCTCGCGCGTGGCGAACGGCGTCAGCGCCGTCGCCCACAGCCCGAGGCGCTTGGCGTAGGCCAGGCCATGGACGGTCGACGCCCCGGTGGCCGAGACGTAGACGACGCGCGCGCCGGGCAACGCGTTCTGCAGTCGGAGCCCGGCGAGGCCCTGTTGCGACGGGAGCACGTCGCCCCGCGCGCCTTTCTTGCCGGCCGCGTTGGCCATTGCGTGGGCTTCGTCGAAGACGACGACGCCGTCGTAGGCGTGGCGCGCCTGCTCGGTGGCGCCGCCGGCGAGCCACTCGATGATCTGGTCGAGGCGAGCCTTGCGCCCCTGGCGCTCGGCGGTGCGCAGCGACGCGTAGGTCGAGAAGAGCACCCCCTGGGCGAGCCGGATCGGCTGGCCCTGCTTGATGCGCCGGATCGGGACGACGTCGGCCTCGCTGCCGCCGACCGCGGCCCAGTCGCGGCGGGCGTCCTCGATCAGCTTGTCGGACTGCGACAGCCACAGTGCGCGCCGCCGGCCCTGCAGCCAGTGCCCGGCGATGATGGCGGCCACCTGCCGGCCCTTGCCGCAGCCGGTGCCGTCGCCCAGCATCCACGCCTGGCGGAACCGTACCGGGGCTTGCTCGAAGTGCTCGCCGGGGTTCTCCTGCTGGGCGTGAGCGATCGCCGCCGGACTCGGCTCGCCGTCCACGTCCACGCGGACGCTCCGCTCCCAGGTGCGGCTGACCAGGTGCCAGGCCGGCAGGTGCTGCTCGTGCGCCTCGCCGGCCAGCGCCACGCTCTCGAGCTGTGCGGCCGACAGCCGGCCCTGACGGAGGATGGCCGACGGCAGCGTCGGCTGGTACTTCGGCGCCGGATGGCGCACGGCCGCCATCGCCTGCGTCTGTACGAGCGCGGTCGGGTGGTCGAAGGCGTCGCGAACCCGGATCGTCTCCGGCCTCCAGGGCGCGTACGGTCCGGCGTCGTCTGCCTCCGCGCACGCCTGCTCGTCGTGATGCACCGGCTCGTACTTGAGCCGCTCGACCGGGCCCCAGTTGTGCTCGACGAGCGTGAGCGTCTTCGTCCTGCGGGCCGGCCGGATCGGCTCGGCCGCCTTGCGGCGCCTGCGCGCCGGCGCCTGCAGCGCGAGCCGGTGCGGCACGCGCTCGGTCACGAGCTCCAGCAGGTCGGCGGCGGTGTCGGCACAAGCGTGCGTGTCGACCGCCGAGTCGGGCTGTTCTCCGCGGCCCGTCGGCTTGTCGACCACGGTCAGGCGGGACGCGAAGCGCGTTCCCCGGGCCGCGTACACCTGGCCGCCCACCTCGGCGGTGAAACGGATGATCGGCTGCAGCGATTCGGCGTGGCAGGCCCGGCGCCACCGCTCGCCATCGGGGATGCAATGGGCGGAGGTGACGGCCACGAGCCGCCCTCCGGGGCGCAGCAGGCGGTAGGCGGATCGCAGGTGCTTGAGATCGGCGTCGGGGTCGAGAGCCCCGCCGGTCGCCCGTCTCGAGAACGGGGGGTTCATGACCACCACCCCCGGCTGGGTCTCCAGCAGGTGACCGATGTGCTCGCCGTTGAGCCTCGTGACCGCGACCTGGGGGAAGAGGCGATCGAGGAGGTCGGCGCGGTTGCGGGCGAGCTCGTTGAGGAGCAGCCTCCCCTGCCGCTCCGGCTCCAGCCGCCAGGCGGCCATCACGGCCAGGGTTCCGGTGCCGGCCGAGGGCTCGAGCACCAGGTCGCCGGCTTCGATCCGCGCGGCCGCGGCGACCGCGTAGGCCAGGCCCAGCGGGGTGGAGAACTGCTGCATCCGGATCTGCTCTTCCGAGCGGTAGGTGTGCGGCGGCTCCAGGCGTGCGGCCCGCTCGACGTAGCCGAGCCCCTCGCGGAGACCGCTCCGGAGGATGCGGCGTCCATACCGGAGCAGGAAGAGCGTCATCGCGCCCTCGGCGGCGTCGTACGCCTCCTTCCAGCTCCAGCCGCCGCGGGCGTCGGAGAGCCCGAAGGCGGCGGTCATCGCCTCGCACAAGGCGCGGCGTTCCATGCGTTCCCCCCGTTCCAGGGTCCGGAGCAGTCTCCGGGCCGCGCGGAACAGCAGTTCCCCGACCTGACGCGGTCCGGCCGCGGGGGTCTCGTCCAACAGGCTGGCGGCGGCGCTCTGCTGCGTCGTCATCGGCTGTCTCGTTCCCTCGTTCAGGGTGGTGGTCGTGATCTCGCACCGGGCCGCTAGGCCGCGTGCTTGCGCAGCTTCGAGAGCAGGCTCTCGGTGAGTTCCGGGTGCGCGTTGCACGCCTCGGCCCAGGCGCGCACGTTGCGCTCGGCGTCGTCGAGGCTGCCGAGCAGGTGGTTGAAGAACGGGTCCTCGGTGGTCGCCAGCCAGACGCAGTCCTGCGTCACGCACAGGTCGACGATTGCCGGCGTCGTCATCGGCTCGACGTCGAGCAGCCAGCACATCAGCGCGCAGAACTTCGGCGAGCACCCGCTCGCGCGGCTCGGCCGCAGGTCCTGCGGGTTCCGCGTGCGGACGTCCTCGCCCGGTCTCGATGCAGCGGTTTGTCCTGTTGCCATCCTTCGCGGTCCTCCCCTGGCTGCGGCGCTTCGGCGGGCGAAGGCCCGTTGCGGGCCTTGCCCTCCTGTCCGGCTCTGTCCGCAGGGGTGCGGGGTCCCCGGGTCCGGGGACCCCGTCAGGCAGGCGGGTTCAGGTCAGGCCGACTCTTCGTGCATGAAGGCCGGCAGATCGTCGGCCTCGGCGACCGGCGCCGGGGCGTCCGGGGCCGGTTCCGGGAAGCCGGCGACCGTCTCGGCCGCGCCGGCCTCGGCCTCGTCGTCCGTGCCCGGTGCTTCGTCGGCCTGTTCGGCCGGCGCCGCAGCGTCGGCCGCGCCGTTGTCGACCAGGCCGCTGTCGTGGTCCCAGGGCTTGAAGCCCGGCATCGTCCAGGCCTCGATGCGCTCGCGCACCTCGGCGTCGAACCCGCCGCGGGCGGCCGGCTTCGGCCCGAAGATGCCGCCGAGTTCCTCGGCCAATGTGGCCTTCTTCGCCCGCAGCCTCGCGTCGGCCCAAGCGTCGCCGAGAATCTGCCGGCCGACCTTCAGCAGCTGCTCGCGCTTGAGCCGCCGCCAGAAGTACTGCTCGGTCGGCCGCACCTGGCCGGCGAAGTCGATGTCCAGCAGCTCGATCACCCGCTCCAGCTCCGGCCTGGCCCGCGGCTCGAACGCGATCTGGTCGTTGAGCATGGCGGCGACGCACCCGGCGAACAGGCGCTGCTTCGTCCTGCGGTCGAGGTTGCGAAACGCGTCGAAGCGGGCGAGCCGGTCCTCGGCGGCGATGTCCAGCTTCGGCCGGACGAACAGCTTCTCGCCCGGGTTGGCGATGGCGAAGTCGTCCTCGCGGAGCCGGTCCACCGGGCGCATGTGCGTCTCGGCGCCGGAGATGCTCGTGCAGTTGTCGCGCCCCAGCGTGTGGAGCTTCTCGACGAGCTCGAAGACGAACAGGTCGAAGGCGACCGCGAAGTTGCGGGCCAGCCGCGCCTTGACGATCCCCGTCCGGATGGACTTCAGATCGTTGGTCAGCGACAGGCTCATCCCCGCCTCCTCGGCGGCCTTCACCGCGGGGTTGGTGGCCTTCGTCCGGCCGCTGGACCAGACCGGGTCCTCGAAGCGCTCGCCGAAGGAGGGCACCGGGGCGTCGACGGCGTCGTCCTCGGCCGAGTCGGCTGCCGTCGCCTGGCCGCTGTGGGCCGTGCCGGCTACCGCCGCCTCGCTCGTGTCCCCCTCGGCGGGCGCGTGGCTGGCCGGCGCCTTCGGTTCCGGCGTGGGCCGCTCCTCCCGCTTCGGGACGTCCTCCGGCCGGACCAGGCCGCCGATGACGCCGGTCTCGCCGTTCGGGGCGACGTAGACGACGCAGCCGGCGATCGCCTTGTCCTGCTCGCGGAAGGTGCCCTTCTCGTCGAGCTCCTCCTCGAGGGCGTTGGCCTCGGCCTCGACGCGGTAGTACTCCTCGACCTGCTCGTCGCCGAGCTGGCCGGCGTCGTCGAAGCCCGCGAGCTTCTGGCGCAGCGCGTCGAGCCGCGCCTGCTCCTCCTCGGTGGGCGGCACCGGGATCATCTTCAGCCGCACCATGCGGTTGACGGCCTCGTAGTCGGGCTCGATGCGGGCCTCGGCCCACTTCCATTCGGCGGCCAGCTCGTTGGCTGCGGCCTGGAGCTTCTCGCCCGCCAACCGGTTCACCAGCGCGCGGTCGGTGAGATAGACGCCGTCGGAGTCCTGGCTGAACAGGTCCCGCTGGACCGCGCCCCCGGCCCGCTCGTAGTCCTCGATGCCCACGAAGCGCGCCAGCGCGGCGTTGCCCGCCACCGCGCCTTCGGTCAGCTCCCGCCGGACCTCGTTCGGCCACAGCGCCCGGTGCTGCGCCTGCGAGCGGTCCCATATCTCCTTCTGCGCGGCGTGGTCCTCGGTCACCGAGAACGCCATCAGCGTCTCGAGGGTCATCCTCTCGTCCCGATAGGCGGCGACGAGCTCGGGGGAGACCGAGGCGAGCCGGAGGAGCCGCTCGACGGAGCGCTCCGGGACGCCGAAGCGCGTGGCGATGACCGACGAGGTGAGCCCCTGCTTCGTCAGGGCGTGGTACGCCTCGAACCGGTCGGCCGGATGCATCGCCGCGCGCACCTCGTTCTCGTGGAGCGAGACGTCGGTGCCGGTCGCCGCGCCGTGGAGCAGCCGGCACGGGACCGGGTGGTCGCCGGGGATGTCGCCGTTGGCGGCGAGCGCCTGCAGCGCGGCAAGCCGGCGGCCGCCGGCGACGACCTCGAAGGTGTTCCTGACGCCCTTCTTCGGACGCACGAGCAGGTTCTCGAGAACGTCGAGCGCGAGGATGCTGGCGCGCAACTGCTCGTCGGCCGCCGCATCGGCCGGCGTGCGCCGCACGTTGTCCGGAGCCAGCTCGAGCTGGCCGAGCGGAATGTTCCGGTTCGTGATCTTCGACATTGCGTCTGCTTCTCCTTTCCGGTTCTCCTCCGGGGCAATCGGCTACTTGCGACAGTGGGCCGCCAGCGTGTCCTCGGCCGCCTCGATGAGCGCCATGCAGGCGTCCCACAGGCGCGTCGAGCTGTAGTCGGACTCGCGCGCGGGCTCTGCCTGGCGCCGCGCCTCGGCCGCGGCTCGGTCGAGCGCGGCCAGCGTCGCGGCCCGTCTGCGGGCGTTGCGTTCCGTCTCCGTTTCCGCGTGCGCGACAGCGTCTCCCCGGCAGCGCGCTTCGTGTCGGGGCGGGCACACCTCGGGCGTGCGCATTGGTCGTCCTTCCTTGTTGGCTCGCCCCACGGCGGAGGCCGGTGCCGTGGGGCAGTTATCGGGGTCGGCGGCGCATCGCGCGGGGCCCACCGGGAGGGCGTTCGGGCAGCCGGGCCTGCGCCAGGAGCTGTTCAGTCGGCCGATTGGAGAGTCAGCCTGCCTGCTCGAGGTGTTCCAGCTCGATGTCGATGGATGTGTTCCGGGCGGTCCGCTCGATGCGGATCGTCGCGTTGCTGTGCCGCGGAACGTACTTCCGGACGGTGTCCTCGATGCCGTTGCGCACCATTTGCTTGATGCGCTGCTCGGGGGTGGCGAGGAGCCGCAGCGCCGCGTCTCGCGCCGCCTCGGCGAACTCGGCCTTCTGGCGCTCGTTCGAGTCGGCGTCGGCGCCGTCGTCCGGGGAGAAGAAGGAGGCGATCACCAGCTGCTCCAGGTCGGACTGGTCGATGCGCGCCGTCTCGGTCAGGACGATCCCCGCCCCGTCCGGGCAGCCGGCGTGGTCGTTCGTGTCGACGAAGGCGACGTCGCTGTCGAGATGGAGATTGCTCTTCCTGCCGCCGCGATCGACCGCGAGCGTGATCCGCACGGCCTTGGGTCGCGTTGTCGGAACCCGAGGCCACTTCGTCTGCGGTCGGCGCAGCCGGATGGTCTCGGCGCCGTAGACCAGGTCGATGTCCATGCGGGTGATGCGCCCCAGGTGGTCGTACCACTCGTAGCCCTCCAGGCGCGTGTCCGTCCCGTGGATCTCGCGCCGCAGTTGCGTCCCCTTGAGCGCGTAGGCGAGCAACTGCTCGTCGGAAGCGTCGAGGTGGGCGTCCATCAGCAAATCGGTCGGCCGGACCGGCCGGCGCGCCGAGCGGTCCCGCTGCTGGTCCCAGCGCGCGGTCTGCGGCTCCCACGGGCAGAGCGCCGGGGCCGGGACCGGCAGCGCGATGCCGGCCTCGCGGGCCTTGTCGAAGACCCGATAGCCCGCCTCGGCCGCCTCGACGCCCATCGCCTGGAGGATCGTCTTGCGGGCCTCCTCCTGGAGCTGCTTGCTGAAGTCCGACTGCACGATCTCCTGCCGCGCCGGCAGCACCAGCTCCAGTTCCGGACAGCGGCGCACGTCGATGCGCGCGTGCCATTGGGTGAGCAGCGTCGGCACCGTCGGGATCTCCATCCGGATGGCGTGGCCGTGGAAGTTCAGGTTCGGCACGCCGCAGTGGGTCTCGGTATCGAAGACGCCGATCTCGAGGCCGCGCCAGCGGCGGCGGTAGAGGGCCTCGCCCAGGAACTCCTGCTGCTCGGCCGGCTGGCCGTTGATGGTCACCGGGAGCGGGTAATGGCGTACAGCCGCTCTGATGGCGTTGCCGTAGACCCACAACCACCACTTGGCGGCCGCCTCGCGGTCCCCGCTGGCGGGGGCGCGGCGCGCGTGCCACCGCGCGTCGGGCGGGAGGAAACTGACTCTCGTGCCGCTCGGCGCCGGCGCCGCGGCCGCGTCGACCACGGTGGCCGCCTTGCGTCCGGTGTAGTGGTCGGGCTCGAGCTCGACCTGCCAGCCCATCCGTGCGCCGTTCGGCCTCGACGCGATGGTCGCGGTCGTCCTCGCCAGCGCGTACACCCCCATGCCGGCCGGGTCCTCGCCGTGGCGGGTGTCGGCGGCCCAGGCGCTTCGGCCGAAGGCAAGCAGCGCCGCGGGATCGTCGATCCCGGTCCCGTCGTCGGTGATGCTCAGCCGGCCGTCGTCCTCGGTGGTGATCTCTACCGTGGTCGCGCCGGAGCGCCGCGCGTTCTGCAGGATCTCCTGCAGGGTCTGCTCCGTGCTCGCGTTGAAGAAGCGGGTCACCTTGTCGACCGCCCCGGGATCGATGCAGGCACGGATCTCTGTCTGGTTCTTCATGTCGGCTCCTTGTTGTGGAGGCGCACTGCGCCCGGGTTGCCGGTAGCGGTCGGGTTGTGATCGGTCGCCGCGTGGAGAGGCCTTCTTGCGCGGTCGAGGGGCGGCCATTACCGCTGGCCGCCTGGGCCGCGCCGATCACGATGCGTGGTAGCCGGAAGGGATCGCTTAGCCCTCGGGTTGCGCGCCGAGGAGGCCGTTTCGCCTTCCGGCATCCATTGGGGTCCGGAGTTCCTCGTGGCGGGCTTGCCACGCCTCGAGGTCGGACCGGTGAATCAGGTCACCGGCTCCCCGGCGACGAACGGTGCCAGCACCCGCTCGTCCGGGGCGTCGATTCGCATCCACCGTTGTGTTTGCGGTGCCAATCCGCGATGCGGTGGAGCTCGGCGCTGAGCGTCTGGTCGTCGTCGCAGTCGATCTCCGCGTTCGCTTCCATGGTGTTGGCGTTACCGCGAAGCTCCTCAGTGGATGCGGCCCTCGGCCTTGTCGCGCGTCTCCCGCAGCTTGGTCGCCATCAGGTCGCACAGTTGGAACCCGGTCCTATAGCGCGGCGTCTTGGCCGACAGGTTGAGGATCCGTTGTCTGGATCCCTCGCCGGCCGAATCCGTCAACGGATCGATGATCATGACCGCGGCCATGGCGAGCAGCTTCACGGCGGCCCTGCTGGTCGCCGCCTCGACCTGCGCCCGGTCGTCGGAATGCGATCGGATATCGGCCTCCTCCCAACTGCGGTGGGCGGCCCAGACCGCCACTTGGCGCTCGAGCCGATCGATGTTCTGTGCGAGTGTCTTGATGTGGTCGAGGGGACTCGTATTCATGGCTGTCGCGCCTGCCTTCCCCGGTGGATGACGAAGTGGACACTCCGCCGCTGGTCTTTGCTGCTGCGGCCCGCTGCGGGGCGGGAGACTATTGTCCTTCGCGCCCTCGATGCGTCTGTCGAGCGCGGCGACGGGCCCGTACCGGCTTCCCGCTCCGGGAGGCGGCGGAATGGCTCTATTCGCTTGGACCGTGGTCTCGAAGCCACGGCCGCTCGGCGGTGGGCCGGGGCCGGTGGATCTCGTCGGCCCTTCAGGGTCCGGCGCACCTGTGCGGCCGTGGTCGCCCAGGCATGCGTGAACACCCGACCGGGTCGGAAGCCGCGCGAGTCGGGAACGCGGCGTCTCCTTCGGGGAATGTGGCAGCTCGACCCTGGTCGCGATTGGCGATTGGCGCGAGGGCGAGCAACCGCGACTGGCGTTCGGGCCGGCCGGCCGGTGACTCGCCGGCAATGGAACCGCAGGGCTGCGAACCTCTGTTCAGCCCTGGCGAGCAGGCGGCTCGTGTCCGAGCCGATCGTGATCCGGGCAGCGTTCGGGAGTTCCATGCGCCACCACTCGCGCCGGGGACTCGCCCTCAAGTCGCACCGTTCGTCGCACGTGGCCCCGGCAGAGAGGCGCGGTCATGTCGCAGTTGACCAACGCGCCGCGCGGGCTGGAACGCCGTTTCGGCCTCGGGCGAACACATCGCGGCCGGCGTGGTTTGCCAGGAATGCGATGAACGAGAACGTCGTCGGGATTGCAGCCGTCGGGGTCGGTGTCACCGGTCACCCAATAATCCCCATTGTGGTCACTGAAAACTCCTCACCTC
>WTGR01000899.1 GCA_011523485.1 Acidobacteriota bacterium | reverse complement strand
TGCACTGGGCCGCCTACTGGGACGAGGTCGAGCTGGCGGACCTGCTGATCCGCGCGGGCGCCGACGTGGACGCCGCCAACGACCTCGGCGTGACGCCGCTGTGGGCGGCGGCCGAGAACCGCAGCGCCGCCATGGTGCGGCGGCTGCTCGACGCGGGTGCGGACCCGGACGCCGCGCTTCTATCCGGCGAGACGCCGCTGATGACCGCGGCGCGGGTCGGCGCGGCCGATGTCGCCCGCCAGCTCCTGGAGGCGGGGGCCGACCCGGCGGCGACCGGCGGTCGACGCCAGACCGCGTTGATGTGGGCGGTCGCCCAGCGCCATCCCGCGGTGGCGGAGACGCTGCTGCAGCACGGCGCGGCGGTCGACGACCGGTCGGACGTCTGGACCGAGGTGGTCAAGACGACGCCCGAGCCGTGGAATCCGGAGTACGTAACGGAGATCCCGCAGGGCGGCTACACGCCGCTGCTGTTCGCGGCCCGGGTGGGCGATCTCGCCTCGGCGAAGCTGCTCGTCGCGGCCGGCGCCGACGTGAACGACCAGCCGCCGTACGGCACCAGTGCGACGGTCGTCGCGGCGCACAGCGGCCACGGCGACGTGGCGGCGTTCCTGCTCGAGCAGGGCGCCGATCCGAACGCGGCCGACGCCGGCTACACGGCTCTCCATGCGGCCATCCTGCACAAGGACGCGGAGCTGGCGCGCGCGCTCCTCGACCACGGCGCAGACCCGCACGCCGCGGTGCGGAGCTCCACCCCGGTCCGGCGCGACGCCGTCGACTTCTATCTGCACCCGTCCTACGTCGGCGCCACGCCGTTCTGGCTCGCGGCGCGCTTCAACGCCCCGGACATCATGCGCCTGCTCCTCGAGCGCGGCGCCGATCCGCGGGCGGTGCACTACCCGACATACTGGCCCGGGTCGCTGTCGATCCGGGACGAGCGCGTGCAGGTGGAGGAAGGCGACACGACCGCCGTGATGGCGGCGGCCGGTCTGGGTGGCAGGGATCCGCTGTTCTCGGTGGACCGCCTCTCCCGCATCGCCGAGAGCGCGCCGGTCCAGAGCACGCGCCGCGAGCCGGATCCGGCGCTGCGCGAGCGGATGATGCTCGAGGCGGTCACGATCGCGGCCGAGCAGGGTATCGACGTCAACGTCGCCAACGCGGAGGGCAACACCGCGCTGCACGGCGCCGCGGGCCGGGGCTACGACAGCGTCGTCGAGTACCTGGTCGCCCGGGGCGCCCGAGTCGACGTGACGAACGCCGCTGGGCGCACGCCGCTGGCCCTCGCCCAGCGGGGACGGGTCCGCGGCCGCAACGCGACGCCGCACCGCAGCACCGTCGAGCTGCTCCGGCGGCTGGGCGCCGGCGAGTAGCGGGTCTCCGGAGCGCGGCCTGGTGCCAGCCGGGCGGTCTAGACTGGCTCATGGACGGGCGATTCGCGCCCGCTCGCGGCGAACCCAAGGAGAAGATCATGAGTGCAGCCATCGAACAGCTCGTCAAGCGCTACGAAGGCGGTGGAATGACCCGTCGCGAGCTCGTGCTCGCGCTCTCCGCGCTGGTCATGGCGCGTCCGGCGGGCGGCGCGGCGGCGCAGCAGGGCGCGGCGCCCGCGCCGATCCGCGTCCAGACCATGAATCACGTCACCCTGAGCGTCTCGGACGTCCAGCGGTCGGTGGAGTTCTACCAGCGGGTGCTGGGACTGCCGCTGGTCACCACCCAGGGGACCGAGCGCGACTGGGACGCGCCCGCCGTGCCGGTGCTCGGCATCGGCGACGGCCCGCAGTTCATCGCGTTCTCGCAGGGGGACCGGCCGCACATCAACCACTACTGCCTCGGCATGGAGGGCTTCGACGCCGCCGAGATCGTCGCGCGGCTGGCCGAGCACGGCATCGAGGCGCGGGTCCGCATGCGCGCCGATTCCGATCCGCCGGCCGAGGAGCTGATGTTCAACGACCCGGACGGCATCCCGGTGCAGATTCAGGACGTGAGCTACTGCGGCGGCTCCGGCAAGCTGGGCGACCTGTGCGAGCCGGATGACCGCCCGCGCGTGCGGTGAGGCGCCGATGGCCGAACCGCTGAAGAAGAGGGACCTGAAGGAGTTGCTGCTCGCGGACGATGCCCGGATTGATGCGCTGACGCCGCCCCGTCAGGTTCATCGTTGTCGGGTCCCGCCGGACTTCGAGTAACGACTGTTGGTGATGGGCGGAGGTAACCATGCGTGCCATGCATGACGTCCCACGACACGCGGCGGTCGCAGGATGCCTCGTCCTCGCGCTGGCCGCCCCCGTCGCCGCCCAGCCAGCCGCGGAGGATGACCACCCGGACATCCAACTGTTCCTGGACGCCGGCATACCGGGCGGGCCGCGGTCCCGAGACGCATTCGAGCAGCTCGGCGCCCAGTGGCGCGATGCCTACGCCGGCATCGTCTGGGATCTGGCGTGGCTGGTGCGCCCGCCCGGCCAGGGGTTCGTCCACTTCTTCACGCTCATCGGGTTCCTCCAGGAGCAGACCGGCCAGCGTTTCGGCGGCGACCTGGCGCGCTGGCAGCAGTGGATCTGGTCGCAGCCGTACGATCCGCATCCCGACCACGCGTTCTTCAAGGGGCAGTGGTACAGTCGGATCGATCCGCGCTTCGCGGAGTTCTTCCCCCGGGGCGCCACTTCGCTCATCCGGCTCGACGAGATCGAGTGGGGCGGCGTGGCGGTGAACGGCATTCCGCCGCTGGAGTACCCGGTGCGGCTTGACGCGGACGACGCTGCCTATCTGGCGGACGGCCACATCGTCTTTGGCATCGCCCTCAACGGAGAGGCGCGCGCGTACCCGAAGCGCATCCTCGCCTGGCACGAGATGGCGCTCGACCGAATTGGCGGGGTCGAGCTCACCATCGTCTACTGCACGCTGTGCGGCACGGTGATCCCGTTCGAGAGCGTGGCGGACGGCCGGCGCCTGACGTTCGGCACGAGCGGGTTGCTCTACCGATCGAACAAGCTGATGTTCGACCACGAGACGAACAGCCTGTGGAACACGTTCGAGGGCGTCCCGGTGGTCGGCGAGCTGGTCGGGAGCGGCCTGCGATTGACCCCGCGCGCCGTGGTGACGACAACCTGGGGCGAGTGGCGGCGCCGGCATCCGGAAACCACCGTGCTGTCGCTCGACACCGGCCACCGGCGCAACTACGCGGAGGGCGCCGCCTACCGGACCTACTTCGGCAGCGACGACCTGATGTTCGCCGTCTCGCGCCGCGACGCGCGCCTTCCGAACAAGGAGGAGGTGCTGGTCCTGCGCCTGCCGGACCCGGATCGCCCCGGCGAGCTGTTGCCGCTGGCCGTCACCGCGCGGTTCCTTGCGCGCAACCCTGTCTTTCTCCACGAATTCGCCGGTCGCGACCTCGTGATCGTCACCAGCGAGCAGGGGGCCAACCGGGTGTACGACGCCGGAGAGGTCCGCTTCGAGCGCCGCATCGACGATGAGCGGGTGATCGACGACGCCGGCCGCGCCTGGCAGGTCTCCGAGGACGCGCTGGTGCTGGAAGACGACGGGGGCGTGCGCCTCGCCCGCGTTCCCGCCCAGCGCGCCTTCTGGTTCGGTTGGTACGCGCAGTTCCCGGACACCCGGTTGATCGACTGAGGTTCCGGAGCAGACGCGGGCGCTCATCGCGGAGCCGACTGGTTCCGGCTCACGCAGTGTCGGTCCGCCGCCTTTGCGAGCCGCATTCGGACCGACACTTCTCGTGCGCGTGGAAGGTACGTGGCAGTCGGCGCACGGAAGCCGCTGCCGAGGCTGGTCCGCAGGCGGCGCCGTCGGCTCAGCCGCCCCAGCCGTAGTTGAGACGGGCGTAGTAGTACCCGCCGCTGAAGCCCCAGGGCGTGAACTGGCTGTAGGGGAGGCCGAAGATCTCGGCGAACAGGTCCATCCGATCCGAGAACGTGTCGGCGATGTTCTGGCCGCCCACCGACAGCGTCACGCCCTCGCCGAGCGGGATGCTCAGATCGAGGTCGACGATGGAACGGCCGTTCAGGAGCGGCGAGTCCGGACCGCGCACGAAGCGCGCGTCGAAGTGGTCGACCCAGGAGCCGTAGTAGCTGAGGCGGCCGAGCAGGCGGACCCGCGCGAGCTGCTGGTTGAGCGCGATGCTCCAGCGCGTCTTCGGCACGCCGCGCTCGAGGCCGAGCACCTCGCCGGGGCCGAGAAGGTCGGTCTCTCTCGTCACCTGCGTGTCGGTGTAGTTGAACGTGAAGTTCAGCACGGTGTCGCCGCCGAGATCCGGCGGCGTGTAGGTGGACACGATGTCCACGCCCTGGGTGCGGGTCTCGAAGTCGTTGATGAAGAAGCGGAAGAAGGCCAGCGTGCCGGCCGACGCGATGCCCTCCGACAGCAGCAGCGTTCGCTCGTCCTCGGTGAGCGTGAAGGTCTGCGACAGGGCGAGCCGGTCGGCGACGTCGACGCGGAAGTAGTCGGCGGTCAGCGTGAACGGTCCGTTGTCGGCCACCACGCCGGCCGTCGTGTTGACCGATGTCTCCGGCTCGAGCGGCACCCCGCCGCGCAGCGTGGCGGCCAGGAAGGTGGACGGCACGTTGGCGCTGTCGACGAGCTGCAGGGTCTCGGGGTCGATGGTCGTCTGCACGTTCAGCGTGTGCTGCTGGCCCGGCGT
>WTGR01000335.1 GCA_011523485.1 Acidobacteriota bacterium | reverse complement strand
GTACAAGCGGCTCGTGGGCGGCGGCCTGATGCAGATCGTCAATCACACGGTGCCGGTGGCTCTGGCGCGGCTGGGGTATCCCGACGATCAGATCAACAACATCGTGCAGTACATCGACGAGCACGACACGATCGAGGAGGCCCCGCATCTGAATCCGGCGCACCTGCCGGTGTTCGACTGCGCCTTCAAGCCGGCCAAGGGCTCGCGGTTCATCCACTACACGGGGCATCTGAAGATGATCGGGGCGACGCAGCCGTTCATCTCCGGGGCCATCTCGAAGACCATCAACGTGCCGACCGAGGCGACGGTCGAGGACATCGAGCGCGCGTACCTCGACGCCTGGCGGCTCGGCACCAAGGCGGTCTCGATCTACCGGGACGGAAGCAAGCGGACGCAGCCGCTCAATACCGCCAAGCAGACAACAAAAGAGGCGGTGGCTGCGTCCGGCGATCAGCCGGTGCGCCGCAAGTTGCCGGACGAGCGCGACGCCATCACGCACAAGTTCGACATCGCCGGACACGAGGGCTACATCACGGTCGGGCTGTTCGGGGACGGCGCTCCGGGGGAGATCTTCCTGGTGATGGCCAAGGAAGGGTCGACCATCTCCGGCTTCGCCGACGCCTTCGCGCAGGCCGTCTCCTATTCGCTGCAGTACGGCGTCCCGCTGCAGGTCCTGGTCGACAAGTTCAGCCACGTGCGGTTCGAGCCGGCCGGCCTGACGAAGAACAAGGACATCCGCGTGGCCAAGTCGATCGTCGACTACGTCTTCCGCTGGCTGGCGACGAAGTTCCTCTCGCCGGAGGCGCAGTTCCACGCGGGCGTCAACGTCGGCGGCGAGGTCGCGGCCGAGAGCGGCGAGCAGTTGACCTTCGGCGAGGCGGTCCCGACCGACACGCCCGCGCGGAGCGCGAGCCGGAACGGTTCGCCGGCCTACGCCATCCAGAACGACGAGGACGCGCCCCCGTGCTCCACCTGCGGCGCCATCATGATCCGCAACGGCGCCTGCTACAAGTGCGTCAACTGCGGGGCGACCAGCGGGTGCGCGTAGGCTGCCGCCGGCCCCTCCTCACCCACGGTCGTCGAGGCGGCTCCTGGCGACCCAGGGGCGAGCGGGAGTTCACGGTGCGTCCGGATCGGGGTGAGATCCGGTCTCTGCCTGGCCCTGGGCGGTGGGCGGGCTTTCGCCGCCGCCGACCATGCCCCAGCCGAAATGCGCGAGGGCGACGAGGGTGGCCGCGAAGACCGCACGCAGGCTCTGCGGGAGGACCATCAGATCGAGACGGCCGTAGAAATGCGCGTCGTTGTGCAGGCTGATCGATTGCAGGCCGAGGAGCGCGGCGACGGCGAGGGCGAGCCCGCCCGGCATCGACACACGCACCAGCGCGGCGGCCAGCACCAGCATCGCCCCGGCCAGCATGCGCCAGACGTTGGCCCACCACGGGAGCGTGCCCCCGCCGAGGAGGTCCGCCGCGCCGACGACCACGTCGTGCAGGCCGTAGAGGAACATGCCGAGCGCGGCTACTCTGAGCATCGTTCCTCTGTTGTATCATGCCGCGTCGCCCGGCGGAGGGGCGTTGCGGCCTCACCCGCCGACGTCGCCGGGTCTCCCGCCGATGTCCAGATCGATACCAAGCCTGATCGTGACTGCTCTGGCCGCATCGATTGGTGCAGGCCAGTTGTCAGGGGCCGACGGCGCCGGCGCCCGGGAGTTCGCACCGGGAGCGACGGGCAGACCCTACGCTACGGCTCCGCCGGCAGCGAGCTCGCTGGCGGAATCGGCCCCGGGCGCGGCTTCCGGCGCAGCGTCGACTGCAAGCCAGCGAGCGGCTGACGAACCGCTGGATCGCATCCTCGACCTGTACGTGCGCGACGGGCTCGTCTACTATCGCGCGCTCCGCGCCGAGCGATCTGCTCTCGATCGCTACGTGCGAGGCCTGCGCGCCGCGCCGGCCGGCTTCGACGGCTGGTCGACCGGGCAGCGGATCGCCTTCTGGCTGAACGCCTACAACGCGCTCGTGCTCCGAACGGTCCTGGAGCACTACCCGATTCGCGGAGACTCGCCGGGGTATCCGCCGGACAGCGTCCGCCAGATTCCCGGGGCCTTTGAGGGGATTACCCACAGCGTGGCGGGCCGAGAGCTCACGCTCGACGAGATCGAGTCCTCCGTCCTCGCGTCGCTCGGCGACCCCCGGGTCTTCCTCGCGCTCGGCCGCGGCGCCGTCGGCAGCGGCCGGCTGCGCAGCGAGGCCTATTCCGCCGAGCGCCTCGAGGAGCAACTGGCGGCGGTCGTGGAAGAGTTCGCTACCGAGCCGTGGGGCGTGGTGTTGGACCGGATCGCGGACAGAGTGCGGGCGAGTCCCATCTTCGGGTGGCGGCAGGAGGCGTTCGTCCGCGCCTACGCCGACCGCGGCTGGACCGATTCCGGTCGTTCCCCCATCGAGAGGGCGGTGCTGAACCTGATCGAGTCGTCGCTCTTTGCGAGCGAGCGGGCCTTCCTCGCGCAGAACACGTTCAGTTTCGAGTACCAGGAGTTCGACTGGCGCCTGAACGATCTCACCGGCGGCCGCCCGTAGCGGCGCACTCCTCGACGACAGCACGGACGGGAAATGGATCTGCAACTGACCGACAGGATTGCCCTGGTGACCGGGTCGAGCCGCGGCCTCGGCTTGGCGTCGGCGCGGGCGTTGCTCGCCGAGGGCTGCAGGGTGGCCGTCTGCGCTCGCGGCGCCGAGCGTCTCGAGCAGGCGGCCGAATCGCTGCGGCGGGAGAGCGCCGCGGATCGCGTACTGGCCGTGCAGGCCGACCTGTCGACCCCGGACGGCGTCGCGACGGTCGTCGGCCGGACGGTGGAGCGCTTCGGGGGCCTGGACGTCCTGGTCAACAACGTCGGGCGGGCCGGCGGCGGGGGCATCGTCGAGACGGAGGACGCGGCCTGGACCGCGGCGCTCGACGAGACGCTGTTTCCGGCCGTCCGGGCGTCGCGCCTGTCGGTGCCTCATCTGCGCAAGCGCGGCGGCGGCGCCATCATCATGATCGCGTCGATCTGGGGCCGCGAGTCCGGCGGGAGAATGACCTACAACGCGGTCAAGGCGGCGGAGATCAGTCTCGCCAAGTCGATGGCCCGCGAGCTGGCGCCGGACAACATCCGCGTGAACAGCGTGGCGCCCGGGTCCATTTCGTTTCCCGGGGGGTCGTGGCACCGCCGGCAGCAGGAAGACCCGGAAGGGATGGCGGCGTTCGTGCGTGACCAGCTCCCGTTCGGACGTTTCGGCCGGGCGGAGGAAGTGGGCGCGGTCGTCGCGTTTCTCGCCTCGCCGCGGGCGAGTTGGGTGAGCGGGGCGTCCGTCACGGTCGACGGCTGCCAGTCGCGGTCGCTGATCTAGCCCGACAGTCGTCGCCGAACGCGACCACAGAGTCGAGCCGCGGCATCCGATTGCCGCTCCCAACCGAGCCTGACCAGAAGGTCTGCGCCGTCTACTCGGCGCAAAACTCCTAGCGCCGCGTGCGTTGCTGCTTCCGGCGGCCTTCCACCGTCACCTTGCCGTACTTCTTCATGAAGCGCTCGACACGGCCCTCGGTGTCGACCAGCTTCTGGCGCCCGGTGAAGAACGGGTGGCAGCTCGAGCAGATTTCGAGGTGCAGCTCCTTCTTGGTCGACCGGGTCTTCCAGGTGGCGCCGCACGCGCACCGGACGTCGACCTCGTGGTATTGCGGGTGAATGTCTGCCCTCACGTTCTGCTCCCTGTTCAACTACGCAGCAGGGAATTATAGCAGGCCGTCGGCGGGAACCGGCGCCGTCGCCGCGCTCAGCATCTGTCCGACGGCCGCGCGGACCGCGGACACGCCGGCGCCGGTCCTGCTGGAGACCGGCAAGACGGGGCGCCCGAGCGCCGCTTCGTGCCCGCGTCGCGCCCGGGCCTGCGCACTGCGTGACATGCGGTCGTTCTTCGTCGTGACGACAATGCTCTCGTGGCCCTGCTCGGCGAGCCAGGCCTGGGCCGCCACGTCGCTGGCGAGTCCTGGATGACGGCCGTCCACCAGCAGGATGACGCCGGCCAGGCGCGGGGCCGCGGGGCCGCGCGAGGAGACGGCGCGCAGCGTTGCCTGCTCGAAGAAGTCCTGCACGATCGCCTCGAATTCGCGACGCGCTTCCGGTCCCCCCCGGGCGAAGCCGTACCCCGGCAGGTCGGCGAGGGTCGAGCGCATGGTGCGCCTTCCGGCCGCCGGCACGACGCGTCTCGTCAACCTCTATGCCGTGCGCGTCGTGCCCGGCTTGGCGCCGGCCCGCGCCAGCCCGCGGCGGATCAAGGCGTTGATGAGACTGGACTTGCCGACGTTCGACCGGCCGACCATCGCGATGACGGGGCCGGCGTCGGGCGGCAGCCGGCCACCCGCGGGCATGGAGGTGACGAAGTCGGCGTCGAGGATCTTCACCGGGAAGCTCGGGCCCGTCCGGGGTGGGATGCGCCTGGCGCGGCCCGTGCGCTCGCCCGACGGTCGTTGCCGAACGCGACTACAAGGTCGCGCCGCGGCCCCCGATGTCGCCAAGCCGGGCCTGACCGGGGGTCTGCGCCGTAGACGGAAGACACCCTAGTGGGTCCGTCACGCCCTAATCTGCGGACACGGACATGGGTTTACAGCGCGTAATCGT
>WTGR01000786.1 GCA_011523485.1 Acidobacteriota bacterium | reverse complement strand
GGACAGGCAGGGGCATTCGAGGCACGGGCAAGGCGCAGATCCTCAAGACCCGAGCCGGCGGTCGGCAGATCAGCTGACGCTGCCGGAGCGGATGGCGGAATAGCCGGCGCCGCGGATCCGGCTCGGGTAGTACGATCCTCCCCGAGATGCCGGGCAACAGCTTCGGACAGGCGTTCCGGATCACGACGGCCGGCGAATCGCACGGTCCCGGCAACCTCGTCATCGTCGACGGCTGTCCCCCGGGACTGCCGCTGAGCGTCGAGGATCTGCTCCCCGACTTGGCGCGGCGCCGCCCCGGCCAGAGTGCCATCGTCACGCAGCGCGACGAGCCGGACACGCCTGAAGTCCTCTCGGGGGTGTTCAACGGCAGGACGACCGGCACGAGCATCGCGATCCTCATCCGCAACCGGGATCAGCGCAGCCGCGACTACAGCGCCATCAAGGACAAGTACCGACCCGGCCACGCCGACCACACCTACGACGCGAAGTACGGGTTCCGCGACTACCGGGGCGGCGGGCGGTCGAGCGCGCGCGAGACGGCGGTCCGCGTGGCTGCGGGCGCCATTGCCAAGAAGCTCATCGCCGAGCGGTTCGGGGGGGGCGTGGTCGGCTACGTGAAGCAGGTCGGCGACGTGGTGGCCGAGATCCCGGACCCGGCCGCGGTCAGCCTCGACCGGGTGGAACAGCTCCCAGACGGACGGCCCAACATCGTGCGCTGCCCCGACGCGGCGGCGGCCGGGCGCATGGTGGCGCTGATCGAGCGGATGCGCGCCGAGCAGAACTCGATCGGCGGGATCGCCGAGATCGTCGCCGCCGGGGTCCCCGCCGGACTCGGCGAGCCGGTCTTCGACAAGCTGAAGGCCGACCTGGGCAAGGCGCTGTTCAGCCTGCCGGCGGTGCTGGGGGTCGAGTACGGCGTCGGCTTCGGCTGTGCGACGCTGCGCGGCACGGAGAGCAACGACGTCTTCTACGCGGCCGGCGACGGCGAGCGCGCGGATGGCGGTGGCGAGACCACATCCGGCGGGGACGACCGGGCGTCCGGCGGCGCGGGGGTGGTGGCAACCGCCGCCGTCGACAAACCACGCATCGCCACGCGCACGAACCGCCACGGGGGCATGCTCGGCGGCATCTCCAGCGGGATGCCGATCGTGCTGCGGGCCGCGGTCAAGCCGACCAGCAGCCTGCCGCAGGCGCAGGAAACGGTCACCCGCACCGGCGAGCCGACGACCATCGCCACGAAGGGGCGCCACGACCCCTGCCTGCTCCCGCGCTTCATCCCGATGGCCGAGGCGATGGTCGCGCTGGTCCTCGCCGACCACTGGCTGCGCTGGCAGGCCGCGGGCGGCGGCTGACGCGATCCCCCGCCTCGATGCCGCCGAACGGGACTTGGCGGGACACGGACACTGGCGCAGAGGATCAGGGACGCGCCGCACGCTATAATCGCCGCAACCCGGGAGGTCGATTGCGATGCATGCGGAGACGAAACCCGTCAACGTCGGCGCCGTAGCCAGGATAGCCGCCGCCGGCGCGGTCCTGATTGTCGTGTTCGGCCTCGGGTGGCTGGCCAACGCCACGGGGACGGGGCAGGAAGCGGACCCCGCGTCCCTGACCGACCTCGAGCGCGAGTTCACCGAGCGGATGCGCAACGTGGTCCTCGTCGGGCATTTCACCATCGAGGGACAGCAGCGCCGCGACGGCCTCCCCGAGCGCTACGCGATCAGCGAGGTGACGAAGCTGGATGGCGATCGCTGGCGCTTCGACGTCCACATGACCTACGGCAGCGTCGACGCCACCCTGCCGGTGGTCGTGCCGATGGTCTGGGCCGGCGACACGCCGATGGTCAGCATCACCGACTTCGCCATCCCCGGCCTGGGCGAGGAGTTCGGCGCGCGGGTGGTCTTCCACGACAGCCGCTACGCCGGCACCTGGGACCACGGGGAGTACGGCGGGTTGATGTACGGCACCATCGAGCCGCTCGACGCGGAGGACGGGGAATAGCCCCGCACGCCCGCACGTTCCGTCACCCGCCGCAGCAGCATGCGAAAGAGGGGGGCGCCGGCTCGGGTCGGCTCAGAACGCCCGCTCGGGTCGGCTCAGAACGCCCGCTCGGGTCGGCTCAGAACGCCCGCTCGTAGCGCCAGCCCGACTCCAGCATCCACAGGCGGTGCCGCGGACCGGGCAGGTCGAGTCGACCGTCCCCGTGGGCGGCATCCTGGTGATACAGCGCGACCTGCCCGCCTTCGACGTCGAGCAGATCCCCGAGCAGGCGCTCCTCCGGCCAGCCCGCCACGGCGGCGAGGGCCGTCTCGACGTCGTCGAACGCCGCCATCCGCGTCGTCAGGGCGAAGGTGGGCGCAGCCAGCTTGATCTCCCGGGCCGCCTGCCGCGCGAGCGCCTCGGCCGGGGACAGCCACTGGTGGGCGTGGATCTCACCGCCGTCGACCGTGATGCGGTCCGCCGGCGCGGGCGCGACGAAGAACCAGGTGGCGAAGCGGATGGGGCTGACCTCCGGCGTGGTCCAGTGCACGGCGAAGGCCAGCGACTCGGGCGTCACCTCGACGCCCGCCTCCTCGCGCGCCTCGCGCACCGCGGCCCGCCGCGCCGCGGCGGCCTCGTCGCCCGGCGCCGCGGGATCGGCGTCGTCCGCGTCGATCCGCCCGCCGGGAAAGACCCAGTAGCCGCCGTGGAAGGCGAGCGTCGGATTGCGCCGGAGAAAGAGGATCTCGAGTCCGCGAGCACCCTGCCGGACGAGCATGACTGAGGCTGCCGGCCGCGGCGTCACGGGAGTTGCGCTCACGCCGGGTAGTCTACCCTCTACCGCAGCGCGCGCCTCTGTGTCGGAAACAGCGCCCGCCGAAGACGACCGGGCAGCGGCAAAGGCATCGCGACGGCGAAGGCGCCGGCCACGGACACGGTCGGTGGCATGCTGAAGACGCTGATGGACAGGCTCGGCGTGCCTGCCGGGCACGACCGGGCGGAGGCGAACGCGTCACGACAGGCGGCCGGCGGTAGACTGTACCGTTTTGTCCATCGCCGATGTCGTCTTCGTGACCGTGCTCACTTTCGTCGGGTCGACGCTGCAGGGCGCCATCGGCTTCGGGATGGGGCTGCTCGCCGCGCCGCTGCTCATCCTGCTGGACCCGCGGTTCGTGCCGGCGCCCATTCTCGCCTGCACCCTGGTGCTGACGCTGCTCATGGCGTACCGCGAGCGCCACGCGATCGACCTGCGCGGCATCAAGTGGGCGATGCTCGGGCGCGTCGCGGGCACGGTCGTCGCAGGCGGCATCCTGGCGATCGTGGCGGCCGACACCCTCGTGCTGCTGTTCGGGGTATTCATTCTGGCCGCCGTGGCGATGAGCGTTTCGGGGCTGCGCTTCGTACCCACGGGCCGCGCCCTGGTGGCCGCCGGCGTGCTCTCGGGCGTGCTCGGCACGGTCGCGGCGGTCGGCGGCCCGCCGCTGGCGCTGCTCTACCAGGACGCCCCCGGCGCCCGCATCCGGAGCACGATCTCCGGCTTCTTCGTGGTCGGCACCATCGTGTCGCTCGCGGCGCTGTGGGTCGTCGGCCGTTTCGGGGCGGACGAGCTCCGGCTGGCGCTGGTGATGCTGCCCGGCATGCTGGCCGGACTCGCCCTGTCGCGGCGCGTCGCGCCCTACGTCGACCGCGGCCGCACCCGGCCGGCCGTTCTCACGGTCGTGGCCCTGACCGGCGCGGCCATCGTCCTCCGTGAGCTCCTCCCCGGTTGACCCCGCCGGCGATTGGATCGATCCTTTGAGATTGCATCGCGTTTCCGTGTCTCCTTCAGAGATCAGAGAGGTGTTCCGATGAAAGCCCGTCATCTTGTGCTGCTGCTCGCGGGAATCCTGGCCGTATCCGCGGCGGCGCCGGCCGCCGCGCAGAGCGAAGCGCCGCGGACGGCGTGGGGCGCGCCGGACCTGCAGGGGATCTGGGACTTCCGCACCATCACGCCGATGGAGCGTCCCGAGGAGTTGGGCGACCAGGCGTTCCTGACCGAGGAGGAAGCCGCGAACCTCGAGCAGGCCACCGTCGACCGCAACGCGCAACTGCTGGCGGCGGAGGCGCGCCGCACCGAGGCCGGCGGGAACGTCGGCGCCTACAACAACTTCTGGATGGACCGGGGCACGCGCACGGTCAGCAACCGGCGCACGTCGCTGATCGTCGATCCCCCGAACGGCCGCATTCCGGCGGTGACCGCGGACGGACAGGCCCGCAAGGACGCGGTGGCCGTGCGGCGCGGGCGTCCCGCCTTCGGCCCCGAGGACCGCAGCATCGGCGAGCGCTGCCTGCTCGGCTTCAACGCGGGTCCGCCGATGGAGCCCCGCGCCTACAACAACCACGCGCAGCTCTTCCAGACCCCGGACCACATCGTGATCCTCAACGAGATGGTCAACGATTCGCGCATCATCCCGCTGGACGGAAGGGATCGCCTGCCCGAGGACGTCACGCAATGGCGGGGCGACTCGCGCGCCCGCTGGGAGGGAGACACGCTGGTCGTCGAGACCCGCAACTTCCATACCGACACCGCGTTCAGCGAGCGCCAGGGCTCGAGCCCCGACATGGTGCTCACCGAGCGCTTCACCCGCGTCGACGGCGAGACGCTGCTCTACGCGGCGACGATGGACGACCCGTCCACCTGGACGCAGCCG
>WTGR01000404.1 GCA_011523485.1 Acidobacteriota bacterium | reverse complement strand
TTGACGAAGTTGAGCACCTCGTCGAACAGCACCAGCACGGGTGCGCCCGCCGCGGCGAACACGCGGCCGAGCGCCTCGGTGCCCGGCGGAGTCGTCGCTGCACTCGTGCCGAGGAGCTCGACGCCGCGATCACCGGCGAGTTGACGGGCGACATCGATCCATGGCGCATCTCGTCCCTCCCGCGGATCCCACGCGTTGCCGACGAAGACCGCCACCCGGGCCTCGGGAGCGGCGGACAGCCCCGCGTCGTGCAGAAGATCGCCGACCTCCTCCAGGCGGCCCACGGACTCACCGGCCGTCACGATGTGGTACAGCGCAGTCAGCGTGTGGGTCTTGCCACCGCCGAACTGCGTCACCAGCGTCATCACCGGCGACGTGTTCGCCGTCTTCCCCGCCAGACGCCGCAGCACCATCCCGGCGTGCTCGCGCAGCGCGCGCGTGAAGCAGGTGCGGGCGAAGAACGCTTCGGGATCGCGGTAGTCGGCCGGCGCCGTGCCGGCGACGACCTGCTCGAGGGCGATGGCGAACTCGTCCGGGTTGAACGAACGGCCTTCGCGGACCTCCTCGCGCGGGAGCGCGACCTTGTACCAGGGATCAAGAGCCATTACGTGCCTGTCTCTTCAAGCGCTCCTCGTCCGGCTCGGCAGGCCGCGCCGCACGAAGCAGTTCCCACAACCCTCTGGGCGTCACGATCCGCAAACCCGCCTCGCCGACGACCAGCCGGTGCTCGGCGAGCACGAGTTGCAGAATGTCCAGGCAGAATCCGCGGGTCGCGAAGGCGGCGACGAGGACGTTGGTGTCGAGCAGGATCCTCACGAAACTTCGTCGAAGACATCCTCGTCGGTCAACCAGCCCCGGGCCTCGGCGAACGGCGCGACGCGGCGCCGCAGCTCTTCGAGTCGTGCGACCGCGAGTTGGCGGCGCACCGCTTCGCGCACGAACGCGCTCTTGCCGGTACCGGTTCGCGCCGCCATATCCCGCAGTTCCGCGTCCAGCCGGTCGTCGATGCGAATCGTCAAGGTCGCCATGTGCCACAAAGTACTACGATTGGTGAGCCCGATTCCAACCTTCGTCTATCGAACACGACGAGCGGCCCTTGCGGCCCCCTCCCCAAACGCGCGGTGGACGCGCATGGGTCTTGCCGAGTTGACGCAGCGTGCTGACGAAGACGCCCCGAACTCCTCCAACGCGCGCGGGTGGCCGCCTCGCGCTGATCGAGCTGCCGTCATCGTCGCCGGCTCACACACAAGGTGCGGTCCGCCAGCAGCCGGCGATGGGCCGGTGTCCAGTCTTCGCGAACTCGCGTCGTGTACACCTTGCCCCGCGGATCGTCGACCAGATCCCTGTCCTTGAAATCCGCCTGTAGGTCTCCGTCGTTCGTGAAGAGCAGACGCGCCCCGCCGAGTTGGGCAACAGCGACGACATGCTCGTCGTCCGAGCGGCAGGCGTTCTCCTGCGCTAGCTCCGTCGCCCTGCCGTCCACGTCCTCGTCGTTCAACAGCGTGACCCGCCCGGCCAGAACCGCCTGACGACGCCACTCTCCAAACGCACTGAGCCGATCCAGCTCTCGCCGCAACCTGCCGCCGATCACCAGACGTCCGCGACCCGAGTCGATCCACTCGAAGAACTTCGCGCCCGCAGGCGGGCGGCTTGCGCCGAACACCTGTCCGGCCACGTTCGCGTCGAGGATGGCGCGCATCCTACAACCTCAGTGACCGCCGCGTCTCTTCCAAGAAGAAGCGGCGGTAGCTCTCGGGGGCGCCCAGGACGTTCCCTTCCGCGTCCAGCCGCAACGAGTGAATCCGAACGTCGAGGTCGCCCCGTTCGAAGAACAGAATCGACACGTCCTCCGGCTTCAGCTCCGACCTCCCGTCGCGCACGTCCATGCGGACCCGGTCGAGCAGATGGTCACTGTGCGTCTCGATCACGAGTTGGCGATTCCTGGCGGCGATCCTGCAGAACAGGCTCCCGACCGCGGCCTGGGCGCTGGGGTGAAGGTGCACCTCCGGCTGCTGCAGCAGGAACATTGAGGTCTGGCTATCCCGGAAAAGCTCGGTGAGGACTGGTAGCACCTGGCTGACGCCGTAGCCGACATCGATCACGTTGCGCATTGGCCCCTTGGCCCGTCTTCCGTATTTCCGTACGTGCATTTGAAACGGGTCGCTGCCTCGCTTTCCCAGCGCCCTGACGGATATCTCGTCGAAAAGACCGGCCTCGCGGCCGAAACTCTCAAGGGCGTCCTTCAAGTCTCCCCACGACTCCTTGTCCTCGAAGAACGCCGTGGAAAGGTACATGGGAACGTTCTCGCCTTCCGGATCACGCATCGGGCGCGCGGGATCATACGTCCTGCGCGGCTTCGAGCGGACAGGCGCACTGGCGAACGGGCGCTGTTCCGGTTGCGGGAGCTCGTAACCGTAGAATCCGTCAACAAGCTCGTACAGTTCCCTGCGGTCCTCGCCGACGATAGACGACGGACCATGCCAGGCGACGAGGTCGAGACCGGAGGAATCAGGATCCGTGGGACGGAACGGACCGTGTGTCAAGCTGAGCACCGCGGCTCCCAGTATTCTAGCGCGCGCGCCAAGAGCGAAAGTATCCTGGGTTGGCAAGTTCTCCTGCCATTCGCCCTGCGCCGTGCCGTAGCGAATCGATCGCAGTGAGTCGCTCTCAAGACGTTCCTGGATCCAAACGTCGCCGCGCGCCAGACGCCATCGCGCGGGAATGGGGAAAGTTCCTTTGCGTATGAAAGTCACATCGACATGGTAGGGTCCATCTTCGAGAAACCCACCTTGATCATCGGGTTCTTGCGGCCGTCTGACGACCACCCCCGCCTCCATGTTCTCGATACCGCCTGCTCTTCCGCCTCCGTTGTAGACAATCTCGTCGAAGCTGCCGAGATCGTAGGGACTTTCCTTGAAGTCCGGCGTCGCTTCAACATAGACGGCGTCCCACAGTGCACGAACGAGCGCCATGAATGATGTCTTACCAGTGCTGTTCTCGCCCACGAGCAGGGTGAGCGGCGCCATGCGCGCCGTTTGCTCCTCCCGAAAGCAACGGAAGTTCCTCAATCTGATCTGCTCCATGGCGTCGCCTCGTGTCTGCGCCGCGCATCTACCGCTGGCCCGCGTCGTCGCTGGTGATCGCCTGGAGCGTGCAGAGAAGGAGCGCGGTCAGTCGCACTTCCTCCTCTAGCGCGCCGGCGAGTCCATTCTGGGCCTTCGCTTCCGCCGCACCGAGGATGTTCTCCGGCGCGCTGCGGCCAACGACCTCGCAGACGTAGCCGTTCTGGAACTCGGGCAGCAGGATCTCGTCGCGATTGATCTGACTCGGCAGGTCCTGGATCGACTTCACCTCGTGCATCGAACCCTCTCGTGTCACGCATCCTCGCTGCTCAGCCGTTGCAAACACGCGACAGCGCGCCGCAGACTGTCCGCACGCCGGACGGCTACGTCGGGCCGCCAGCGGTCGGTAGCGTACTCGTGTCTGCGCCGCGCATCTACCGCTGGCCCGCGTCGTCGCTGGTGATCGCCTGGAGCGTGCAGAGAAGGAGCGCGGTCAGTCGCACTTCCTCCTCTAGCGCGCCGGCGAGTCCATTCTGGGCCTTCGCTTCCGCCGCACCGAGGATGTTCTCCGGCGCGCTGCGGCCAACGACCTCGCAGACGTAGCCGTTCTGGAACTCGGGCAGCAGGATCTCGTCGCGATTGATCTGACTCGGCAGGTCCTGGATCGACTTCACCTCGTGCATCGAACCCTCTCGTGTCACGCATCCTCGCTGCTCAGCCGTTGCAAACACGCGACAGCGCGCCGCAGACTGTCCGCACGCCGGACGGCTACGTCGGGCCGCCAGCGGTCGGTAGCGTACTCGATCAACCGCGACGTGTAGGCCGGACCCTCGGTCCGACCGCTGCCCTGACGCGGGACCATGTCCCGGCGAATATCGCGGCGACGCGACAGACGCGCCAGGTTGACCATGGTCCGTTTGGGATGGTCCAACCCCTCGGGGTCCGCGGGCACCCTGTTCCGCGCGACCCCGATGAAGGCCGCCAGCCGCTCCGCGTCCGCCATGAGCCACGCCTCGATCGCTCGTACGACGACTCGAAAGCACATCCGCGGAGCGGGCTGCCGCAACCACGAGTCACGAACTGACGGTGCGCATTCTCCTTCCGTGTCGAGGTCGACGAGCACGACCCACGGAGCGTGCTGGGCGGCGTTGTTGTAGCCGCCGATCCGGTCTCTGAGAAACGGCTTGCCGTTCTTGCCGTAGACCGTGCCGGGATGCCCTCCGACGTGACGGATGAGCCGATCAACGACCGCTTCGTCGAGGCTTCCCTCGACCGCCGCAGAGACGGTCACCGTGGCCGACACCGTCACGCGTCCCCGAACAGCGCGAGCTGGGCGGCGTTCTTCGGCCGCGTCTTGGGTATGGCGATTTCGGCAAGCGACAGGCCACCTTCCAGCAGCTTGCGCACTTCCTGGTTCGCGCCTGCCGGAACGACCTCGGTACCTTCGGCACTCGTCACGAGCATCATCGCCTCGTCGAGGCCGATGCCCTCGTCCCGCAGCAGGTCCGGAGAGTGTGTGCTCACGAAGACCTGCCGGCCGCTACGACGCTGAACGCGGGCCAGCATCTGCGGCAGCACGCGTACGATCTCGGGATGGAGCGACAGCT
>WTGR01000866.1 GCA_011523485.1 Acidobacteriota bacterium | reverse complement strand
GCGAACGGCGAGTGGCCCACCTACGGGGGCGACCTCGGCAGCACGAAGTACTCGCCCCTCGATCAGATCGACCGCGACAACTTCGGCGATCTGGAGATCGCGTGGCGCTGGCGGTCCGCGGACGCCGTGCTCAGCCTGACGATGCCGGACGGCTCGGAGTGGCGCGCCGACTCGCGGCTGATCTTCGCCGAGCTGAACCGCCGCGATCCCGAGCGGTGGCGCGACGGCCAGCCGCCCACCATCACGAACTTCAAGGCCACCCCGCTGATGGTCGGCGACCGGCTCTTCATCAACATGCCGACGTCGGCCGCGGCCGCCATCGACGCGCGGACGGGCGAGACGCTGTGGGTCCACAACCCGAAGAGCTACGAGGAAGGCACGACGACGATGTCCGCCCGCTGGAACCAGCGCGGCGTGGCGTACTGGTCCAACGGTCCGGACCGGAGCGACGAGCGGATCTTCTTCGGCACCGGCAACGGGTATCTCGTCTGCGTCGACGCGAAGACCGGGCGGCCGTGCGCCGACTTCGGGGACGGCGGCCGGCTGGACCTGATGGCGGGTATCCCGCGCGCGGTGCGCGGCGAGCGCGACTGGCTGAACGCGCTGCTCTACTCCGTCCAGTCTCCGCCCATCGTGTTCGGGGACACGGTGGTGACGCCGATGTCGATCTCCAGCTACAACATCCGCCGGGAGATGCCGCCGGGCTGGATGCGCGGCTTCGACGTGCGGAGCGGCCGCACCCGCTGGACGTTCCACACGATCCCGCAGGGCGACGAGTTCGGCAACGACACCTGGGGCGGCGATTCGTGGCGCGAGACCGGCAAGGTGGGCGTGTGGACGATGATGAGCATCGATCCCGAGCTTGGCTACATCTACCTGCCGCTGAACACGGCCGCCCCCGACTACTACGGCGGCCACAGGCCCGGCGCCAACCTGTTCGCCGAGAGCCTCGTCGCCCTCGACCTCGAGACCGGCGAGCGGGTGTGGCACTTCCAGGTCGTCCACCACGGCCTGTGGGACTACGACCTGCCCGCGGCGCCGAACCTGATCGACATCACGGTCGACGGCCGGCGGATCGAGGCGGTGGCGCAGATCACCAAGCAGGGCTTCACGTTCGTCTTCGACCGGGCGACGGGCGAGCCGGTCTGGCCGATCGAGGAGCGACCGGTGCCGACCGACACCGACATCGAGGGCGAGGTCGTGTGGCCGACCCAGCCGTTCCCGACGCGGCCGGCGCCGTTCGACTACCAGGGCGTGGCCATAGACGATCTCGTCGATTTCACGCCCGAGATACGGAAGCTGGCCATCGAGGCGGTCGCGCCGTACCGCATCGGCCCCCTGTACACCCCGCACAGCCTGCGGGGCACCATCGTGCGGCCCGGGTTCAGCGCCGGAAGCTGGGGCGGCGCCGCGGTCGATCCCGAGACCGGCATGCTCTACGTGCCGTCGGGCAACCGCTACACGGTCAAGCACTTCCGCACGCCGGCGCCGGGCGAGGACGCCTCCCTGGCGGTGCTCGAGGCGCGCGGCGCCGAGACCCACCGCCCGCAGATGCCGCAGGGGCTGCCCCTGTTCAAGCCGCCCTACTCGCGGATGACGGCCATCGACATGAACACGGGCGAGCACCTGTGGATGCGGCCGCTGGGCGACGGCGACCGTATCCGCAACCTGCCCATGCTGCGCGACCTCGACCTGCCGCCGCTGGGCGGCGACAGCGGGCGCATCGGCCCTGTGCTGACGAAGACGCTGCTGATCCACGCGCTGACCGCGGGCGGCGCCGGCGACGGCCCGCGCCTGGTCGCCTTCGACAAGACGACGGGCGAGGAGATCGCGTCCGTCGACCTGCCGGGCGGCGCCATCGGTACGCCGATGACCTACCTGTCGGGCGGGCGGCAGTACATCGCGCTGACCGTGGGCGGCGGGCGCGTGCCGGAACTGATCGCCCTGGCGCTGCCGACCGGCGATCCGGAGCGGTGAGACAGGCCGCTGACGTGAAGAAAAACGTGAAGATCCGCCGATGTATTCTTTAGACAGAGATGCCCAACTACTTCATCATCGCTCCGGCAGACAGCACGTTGACCGACCGCGATGCAAAAGCGAAGTTTCCCCGCCAGTTCGTGATAAAGCCGAATTCGGCCTGGGCCGTGTCGTCCAGCCACCTGACGTGTTCCGATGTTCGAGAATCCCTGTCCGACGCCGCCGGCGGTCAGCTCCCCTGCATCGTCGTGAGGGCGACGGACTACAACGGTTGGGCCGAGCGCGAGTTGTGGGAGAAGCTCGACGCTTGGAAGGGGAGTCCTGATGGCTGATATTCGTCGCGGGCCCGGCACCTCTTCCCCGGGTGCTCCCTACGGGGAGTCGACTACCGGGAGTGGGGACGACGGCGGTTCCGATCTCATTGCGCTCAGGATGGAGATCGTCCAGATCAAGACACGCATCGAGCGGATGGCCACGCAAGAGGACATCCTGCGGCTCAAGTTGTGGGTTCTCGGCGGCGTGTTGAGTGCCGCAGGTGTTGGAGCCCTCATCGCTTTCGCTGTGCTTCGCGTCATGTCCCAGCAGCCGCCGCCGCCACCCGGATGATCCTGGGGCTCGCCCCCCCCGACAGGCTGCTGCCAGAATAGCGCACCACCAAGCGCCGGCCGCCGCGCCGCCGGTGACATAATCGGCTGCAATCGCCAATACCGAGGAGGGGATCATGCTCACATCCGGCTGGCCGTCGTTCCCGTATCGCCCGGCGCTCGTCACGTGCGGCCTGGTTGCCGTCGTCCTGGCGGGCGTGTGCGTGCCCGCCGTCGTCGCGCAGGAGCCGGATCGCATCCGTCCCGTCACCGACGCGGAACTGCTGGATCCGAGCCCGGACGAGTGGCTGATGTGGCGCCGCACGCTCAACGGCTGGGGCTACAGCCCGCTCGACCAGATCGACCGCGACAACGTCGGCAGCCTCCGGCTGGTCTGGAGCCGCGCCCTGGCGAGTCAGGGCCGCCAGCAGGGGACGCCGCTGGTCCGCGGCGGCGTGATGTTCATGCCCAACCCGCAGGACACCATCCAGGCCATCGACGCGGTGACCGGCGACCTGATCTGGGAGTACCGCCGCGACCGGCCGGACGATCTGGGCGACTACATGATCGGCAGCCTGATCGACACCAACCGCAACATCGCCATCCACGGCGAGCTGATCTTCCATACCAGCATGGACGACCACCTCGTCGCCCTGCACGCCGAGACGGGCGAGGTGGTGTGGGACACGGAGATTCTCGACTACACGGTGAACCCCGCCAACCAGACGTCGGGCCCGATCGTCGCCAACGGCAAGGTGTACTCGGGCCGGAGCTGCGACCCGCGCGGCGGACCGCACGCCTGCGTCATCACCGCGCACGACCCGGCGACCGGCGAGGAGCTGTGGCGGACGCGGCTGATCCCCGGGCCGGGGGAGCCGGGCGACGAGACCTGGGGCGACGTCCCGTTCGAGGAGCGCGGGCACGTCGGCTCGTGGATGGTGCCGAGCGTCGACCCGGAGTTGAACCTGGTCTACGTCGGCACGTCGGTCACCTCTCCCGCGCCGAAGTTCATGCTGGGCGGGGCCGACCTGACGCACCTGTACCACAACTCCACGCTCGCCCTGCACGGCGACACCGGGGAGATCGTGTGGCATTACCAGCACATGAACGACCACTGGGACCTCGACCATCCCTTCGAGCGGCTGCTGGTCGACACGGCGGTCCGCCCGAACGCGTCGGCGGTGAGCTGGATCAACCCGCGCATCGAGCCGGGCGAGGAGCGGCGGGTGCTGACCGGCATCCCCGGCAAGACGGGCATCGTCTACACCCTCGACCGCGAGACCGGCGAGTTCCTGTGGGCCACGCCCACCATCACCCAGAACGTCGTCAGCGGCATCGACGGGGCCACCGGCCAGGTGACCGAGAACGCCGAGCTCATCTTCACCGCCAGCGGCCAGCAGGTGCTGGCCTGCCCGCACGCAAGCGGCGGCAAGGACTGGGAGGCGGGCGCCTACTCGCCGCGGACCAACACGATGTACATGCCGTTGCGCAACGTCTGCGCGCGGATGATGGCCGAGGATCCCGACAACCGCACCAACCGGCTCTACGCCATCGCGTGGCGGTCCGAGCTCGCTCCCGGCTACGACGACGTGGGGAGCGTGCACGCGATCTCGGCCGAGACGGGCGAGACCATCTGGAACTACCAGCAGCGGGCCGCCACGATGGCGTTGGCCGCCACCGGGGGCGGACTGGTCTTCGGCGGCGACGTCAACGGTCGCTTCCGGGCCTTCGACGACACGACGGGGGAGATCCTGTGGGAGATCAACCTCGGCTCGCCGGTCTCCGGCTTCCCGGTCACCTTCGCGGTGGAAGGCCGGCAGTACGTGGCGATCAGCGTCGGCACGGGCCGCTTCCTGGACCTGACGCCGGAGCTGCGTCCGAGCAGCGGGAACAACCTGTTCGTGTTCGGTTTGCCTTGACGTCCCACGGGCCGCGACGCGGCGCTGCCCCGTGCCGTCGATGCCGCGATCCTGGACTGGTCGGGCGCTGCCGCACGCCGGGAGGCCTCTGCCCGCATGGATGCTCTTCGCGCGCGGTTGCCTGCGGTCGGCACGGACGAGGTGGGTGCACGACATGAAAGTGAGGCTTTGCCGTACGGGGGTATTGAGCGAGCGC
>WTGR01000932.1 GCA_011523485.1 Acidobacteriota bacterium | reverse complement strand
TGCGCGGGTTGCCGCCGGTGCGGTGGGCGGCGCCCACGATGATGACGTCGCCGGCGACCATCGGCGTCGCGTGCAGGCCGATCTCGCCGGTGACGGGGTCGATCGGCTGGTCGGCCTCCTGCTTCAGATCGACCATGCCGTCCGTCCCGAACTCCGGCACCGGCCGGCCCGTGGCGGCGTCCAAAGCAATCAGCCGGTAGCCCGGGGTGACGTAGACCACCCGCGGCGGCTCTCCGTCGGCTTCCCAGTACGCGAGCCCGCGACCGGACAACTGCCGCGGCGCGGCGGCGCCGCGCGCCCCTTCGTCCAGGCTGTACATCCAGCGCATCTCGCCGGTCGCCGCGTCGAGGGCCACCACCGCCTTGCGCGACCCGGCGGTCGTGTACATCACACCGTCGACCACCAGCGGCGTGGACTGGAACCGGTACTCCGGCACCGGACCCAGGTTGTCGGTCTTGAACCGCCAGGCCACCTCCAGGTCGCCGAAGTTCTCGGAGGTGATCTGCTCCAGCGGCGCGTAGCGGGTGTGGCCGAGATCGCCACCGTAGGTCCGCCACTCGCCGCCCGCCGCGCCGGTCTGCGCCGCCGCCGTCGCCGCCACCGCCAGACAGACAGCCAACGGACCGAGAACCTGGATGATCTTGGACATGGCGTGAGTATACGCGGGGGACGCAGCTATCCGAACCGCATCGAGATCGAGATAGTCTAGAGGGAGAGAAGGGCGCCGCAATGCCTGCCCGGAGGACACGATGCCGATGACGATGCGCAGCGTTTCGAGAACGGGGGGATTACTGCTGCCAGTTCTGATGGCATGTGCCGATGCGGCGGCCGTACAGGAGCCCACCGACGCGTACGCGCGGGCGTCGTCGGCCGAGACGGCACCGCCTCCGGGTTCCGAGGGTCCCGCCTACCGGTTCCTCGCCGCGAGACGTGCTTCGACGTTGGAGCGGGAACTCAACGCCGCGGCCGAGGCCGGATTCCGGGTCGTGACGGTCACGTGGGGACAAGATGGAATCGTTCCGTTTCCAGGAGACCGCAACGAAACGATGGTTCTCCTCGAGGGGCAGGACGGCCCACAACGATTCCGTTATCGCGTGATGTACGCGACCACGGAGAAGACCCTGGAAGCCGCACTCAACAAAGCGGGCACGGAAGGTTTCCTCGTTCGAGCGGTGGCAAGGCGCGCGATTATTCTCGAGCGCGGCGAAGCCGAGGAGGCGGTGCCAATCGAGTATCGGGTCGTCACCACGACACGGATATCCACACTCGAGGCGGAGATCGCTGCAGCCGCTGGCGCGGGCTATGCGCCGGTCGGAATCAGGCCGCCGTTTGCGATTGAAGGCCTCGTCGCCATCCTGTCGCGTCCGCGGAGCGATACGACTCCGGCTACAGCTCCCTGACGCGTGTCTGGCAGCGCGGGCCGCCGCCGTGCGCGGACTTTTTCTGATAGAAAAACATACTGTCTGTGAAGCATAATTACCTGTGTGCGCCTTCCGTTTCTCGACCGTGGTCGTGAGCTGACCCGCTTGCGACGCAGTTTCGCCCGGCCGGGTGGCTCGCTGATCGTCGTCTATGGACGCCGCCGGTGCGGCAAGTCCCGGCTGCTTCAGGAAGCTCTGCGCGGTCAGAAGCACGCGTACTACCTCGCCGACCTCAGTGACGCCAGCCTCCAACGACACACTCTGGCGGTAGAGGCGGAACGCGTCGTGCCGGGCTTTGCCGCGGCCTCGTACGCCGACTGGGCGGCGCTCTTCGATACCTGGCGCCGGCGGGCCCCCGAAGACGCCTGGCTCGTGGTGGATGAGCTGCCCTATCTGGTGCAGGTCTCCCCGGCGCTTCCGAGCATCATTCAGAGAATCATCGACACACCCGGCGAACGACCCCTGCGCCTTGCGGCGTGCGGGTCGTCGCAGCGCATGATGCACGGCCTGGTGCTGGACGAAACCGCCCCTTTGTACGGCCGCGCCGCGGAGGTCGTCAAGGTTGCGCCGATGCCGCCGGAGGCGCTGCCCGCCGCTCTGGAACTGGACGCCGCGGAGAGTGTCGTCGCGTACTCCATCTGGGGCGGGCTCCCACGCAATTGGGAGCTTGCGGCGGACCACGGTTCGACCTCGGAGGCGCTGGCGACGCTCGTACTCGACCGCAACGGGGTGCTGCACAATGAGCCGTCGCGCCTCCTGTTGGACGACATGCGGAGCGCCATTCAGGCCAATTCGCTGCTCGGGCTCATCGGCTCCGGATGCCATCGGTTGAGCGAACTCGCCGGTCGCGTCGGCCAGTCGGCCACCAACCTGAGCCGTCCCCTGAGCCGGTTGATCGATCTGGGCTACCTGCGGCGGGAACTTCCCTTCGGCGAGAGCACCCGGTCGACACGGCGCAGTCTGTATCGGCTGGACGACCCGTTTCTTCTGTTCTGGTATCGGTTCGTGGCACCGAATCGATCCCGTCTCGAGCTGGATCTGATCGATGCAGTCCAGGCCGAGGTGCTCGCCCGACTCCCCGGCCACACGGCGGAGGTGTGGGAATGGCTCGCGCGACGTTCGGTGCCGCTCACGACCATCGACGGGCTGCACTGGAACCCGGCGTCGCGCTGGTGGGGCCGAGGCGCCGACGGGAACGAGCTCGAGATCGACGTTGTGGCCGAATCCTCCGACCGACGCCACCTGCTGCTCGGCGAAGCGAAGTGGTCCACCCGCACCGACCCCGCCGGCATACTCGCGGGACTGGTTGGCAAGGCGCAACGCCTCCCCTTCCGGCGCGACCACCGCTTGCACTACGCGCTCTGGCTGAAACGCCGGGCCGGAGACCGGGTTGACGGGGCAACAATCATCACGCCGGACACGATGATGCCGGCATCCCCCCGGGGTTGACCTGGGAGCGGCCGCTCGCATCCCTCCAACACGGCGGATACAAGCGGCCGGTCGATCAGATGCCCGTCCCCCGGCGCCGCCCCCGAGGCCGCCGTTCCGCTTCCTCCTCGAGCGCGGCCGGCAGCGACATCTCGGCGCCGTCGCGCACGATCGCGATGTGGAACGACATCCCCGGGTCGAGCGCGGAGACGCGCCGGCGGAGCGCGCGGAACTCTTCCACCGCCTCGCCGTCTATCGCGGTGATGACGTCCCCGGCCCGCAGGCCGGCGGCCGCCGCAACGGTGTCCTCCTGAACGTGCCGGACCAGGACGCCGGCGGAAACGCCGAAGTACTCGGCGAGCTGGCCGTCGACGGACTCCGCGCGAATGCCCAGCCGCGCGCGCCCGGCAAGGGACATCATGGCGCCGTCGACGATGTCCGGCAGCCCTTCGAGCAGCGCCGAATCACCCCGCCAGACGAAGGCCCGCGCCTCGTCCTCGTCCGGTTCCGGGATCTCGATGCGGCGCAGATTCGCCCGCCAGTCGGGACGCGGGCGCTCGCCGGGGGTCACGTTCACGCCGACACGCGCACCGTCTCGAAACACGATCGCCGCGACGCTGCGACCCGCCGGCGTCTCGCGAACGACCCGCGTCAACTGCCGTGCGCCGCGAATGCGCTCGCCATCGAACTCCACGATGACATCGCCCGCCTCGATCCCCGCGGCTGCCGCGGGGGTGCTGTCGATCACCTCCGTAACGACCGCTCCCTCCTCGGCCGCGATCGACCCGGCGTCGTCTTCGACGTCACGCACCCGCACGCCGAGGTAGCTGCCGTCCGCGCCGGCATCGAAGAGCGCCCGCACTTCGCCCCAGGCCCCCTGGCGCGCTTCCCTCTCTTGCTCCGCCTGCTCCCCGCTGCCCCCGGCTCCCACGCCGGCAGGAATCGCCGCCACAGCGGCCACCACCGCGAGAATCCCGATCCACCGTCCCTTCCGCACCGTCGACGCCCTGTGCATGCGTACCTCCGTGTCATGCCCGGCCGGGCACCATCGCCCGCTGCCTCCATGCAGGTTGAGACGCACGCCTCGCGCGTTTGGCCGGAGGCCGGACATCGGCTTCCGGCGCCCACGACCGAACTGCACCGTTCATGAGAGCGAGGACCGGGAACGCACGGAGTCCGTGGGGGAGAAGGCCGACCGCCGCGATCAGACCGCAACTGCCAGGAGTGTGGCTTGTGTCTCCAAATGGAAGATGGGGGAGAAGACCGACCGCCGCGGTCAGTCGGCGACCCGCGCCAGCGCCCGGTCGAGCGCCCGCCGCGTGAAGACGCGGATCATGGCCCGACGGTACTCGGCGCTGGCGTGGATGTCGTCGTTGAGATCCTCGATGCCGTCGCCGGCCAGCTCGGCCGCGCCCACGACGGCGCCGGAAGAAACCGGCTGTCCCGCCAGCGCCTCCTCGACGTTCTCCAGGCGGGACGGTGCCGGCGACGCTCCCGTCAGGCCGACGCGGGCCGAAGTGATTGCTCCGTCGCGCACGTCGACGGCCGCCGCCACGCCGACGATGGCGAATCGCGACGCGCGCTGGTGAAGCTTGGCGTAGGCAGCCGTGCGCACCGGCGCGAACGTCACTCTGGCCAGGATCTCGTCCGGCGCCAGATCGACGGTCAGCATGCCCCGGAAGAAGTCCCGCGCCTTGACGGTGCGCCAGCCGCCCGGTCCCTTCAGGTGGAATTCCGCGTCCAGCGCCAGCATCACGGCGGGATAGTCGGCGGCCGGGTCGGCGTGCGCGAGACTCCCGCCGAGGGTCCCGCGGTTGCGGACCTGCTGGTCGCC
>WTGR01000434.1 GCA_011523485.1 Acidobacteriota bacterium | reverse complement strand
TGCTACGAGGCGAAGGCGCCCCGCACGCTGACCATCCACGTCCGGGACCAGGCGCGGCGCCCGCACCGCACCGGCGTCTACCACGGCTTCCTGTATATCGAGCATCATCACCCTGAAACGGCGGGCAGGGCGGCCGACGACTGAGCAGCCGCCACTGTCGGAACAGAAACCAACGAAGAGGAACGCACGACATGTTCAAGACACGACGCAGCGCAGCGCGGGCCGCGGTTCTCGCGGCGACATTGCTCACCACCGGCCTGCTGGTGGCGGCCCAGGAAACGGATCCGACCGACGGGGCGGCGGCCTGGCGGTTCGAGGAGATCGGCGACGGCGTCTTCTTCGCGACCGGCACCGGCGCGATGACGACGATGAGCAACTCGCTCGTGATCGTCAACGACGACCACGCGATGCTCGTCGACACCACCGTCACGCCGGCGGCGGCGCGCAAGCTGATCTCCGAAATCAAGTCGGAGGTGACCGACAAGCCGATCCGGTACGTGTTCAACACGCACTTCCACTTCGATCACTCGCACGGGAACCAGCTCTTCGGCGACGACGTGGAGATCATCGGCCACGACTACGTGCGCTCGCAGCACCTGGCGGACCCGCTGAACCAGCGCACCAACCGATCGTTCTCGGCCGCCATCCCAGGCCAGATCGAGCAGATCGAGACGCAACTCGCCGCGGCGACCGACGCGACCGAGCGCACCAGACTGGAGACGGACCTGCGCATCCGCAAGGCGCACTACAACGCGATCCAGGAGACGGTGGTCAAGGCCCCGAACGTGACCTACAGCGACACGATGACCCTGGTGAAGGGCGGGCGCGAGGTGCAGCTCCATTTCGTCGGCCGGGGCCACACCGGCGGCGACACGATGGTGTTCCTGCCGGAAGATCGCATCGTCTTCACCGGCGACTTCTTCGTCGGCAGCCCCGGCGCCAACGGCCTGCCCTACATGGGCGACGGGTTCGTCAACGAGTGGCCGGCGAGCCTCGACGGGCTGAAGGCGCTCGACTTCGACATCATCGTGCCGGGCCACGGCGCGCCGTTGCGCGACCGCAGCCAGATCGACGACCTGCAGGCCTACCTGCGAGACCTCTGGGCGCAGGCCTCGAAGCTGCGTGCCGAGGGAGTGCCGGCGCAGGAGGCTGCCGCACGCATCGACCTGTCCGCGCACGAGGACGCCTACGGGGCGCGCGCACAGAGCGCGGACCCGCGGGCGGTGGTGCGGATCTACGAGGTGCTCCAGATCCAGCACCCGATGTAGGGACACGACCCAGGGAGCCGGCAACGGAAGGAATGACATGCGAAGTCAACGGATACCCCTTGTCGTCGTCGCCGCGGGCGTGACGCTCGTCGTCTGCGGGAGCCCGGCCCTGGCGCAGGAGGAAGCCGGCCCCCGCGTCCTCTCGGCCCGCGACACCCTGCGCATCAACCAGGTCGGGTCCCCCGAGCTGTCGCCCGACGGCGAGTGGGTCGCCTACACGCTCAGGAAGCGCGACATGGACGCCGACGACCTGGCCGCGGTCACCCACCTCTGGCGCGTCCGCGTCGACGGGACGGGCAACCGGCAACTCACGCGCGGTCCGCACAACGCCACCGCGCCGGCGTGGTCGCCCGACGGCGGGATCATCGCCTTCCTGGCCGCACGCGGCGAGGAATCGGACGCGAAGACGCAGGTGCACTTCCTGTACGCCGACGGGGGCGAGGCGTGGCGGGTGACCGGGCACGACGAATCCGTGGGCTCGTTCTCGTTCGCTCCCGACGGCTCGGCGCTGCTGTTCACGGCGCGCGACCCGCTTCCCGAAGAGGAGGAGAAGCGCCGGAGAGAAGAGGGCGACGCCGAGGTGGTCGACGGCCTGTTCCGAATGACCCACCTCTGGCTGCACGACCTCGAGACATCCGAAACGCGGCGCCTGACCGAGGGCGACTTCACGGTCCGGAATCCCGACTGGTCGCCCGACTCGCGGCACGTGGCGTTCGAGACCCGCCCCAATCCGACGGCCAACGACGCCTGGCGCAGCGACCTGTGGGTAGTCGACGTGGATACCGGCGAGCGGCGCCTGCTCCACGAGAACGGCGGAAGCGACACGTCGCCGCGGTGGTCTCCCGACGGCCGGACCATCGCCTTCGCCTCGAACGCCGCCGCGTCGAGCAACACGCTGCACGACAAGCTGTACCTTGCCCCGGCCGGCGGCGGCGAGCCGCGGGTGCTCCTGGAGGACGTGGACCGGAACTTCTCGGTCCCCATCTGGTCGGCGAACGGGCGGTACGTCTTCTGGCCGACCGGCGAGGGCACGTCCACCGGCCTGTTCCGCGTGAGCGTCGAGTCGGGTGCGGTTATCACCGCGTCGGCGCCGGGCGGGCGCAACAGCGCCTGGTCGCTCTCCGACGACGGAACGCGCTGGGCGTGGGTCCATACCAGCCCCGACCGGCCTTCGGAGATCTACACCGCCACCGCCGGCGGCGAGCCCGTCCGCCTGACCGACGCGAACGCCTGGCTCCGGGACGAGGGCGTGCAACTCGGCACGGTGGAGACCGTCCGCTGGACGAACAGCGACGGCGACCCGGTCGAGGGCGTGCTGACGAAGCCGGTCGGCTACCGGGAGGGCACCGCCTATCCGTTCATCGTCAACCCGCACGGCGGACCGACGGGTGCATCGCTGGCCGCCTTCAACACCGCCGCCCAGTTCTTCGCGGGCAACGGCTACGTCGTCCTGCAACCCAATTTCCGCGGCAGCACCAACTACGGCCAGGCTTTCGTCAGCGCCAACATCGACAACTGGGGCATCACCGACTACGACGACGTGATGACCGGCGTGGACCACGCCATCGAGATGGGCTGGGCCGATCCCGACCGCCTGATCTGCTACGGCTGGAGCTACGGCGGATATCTGTCGGCCTGGATCGTCACCCAGACCGACCGCTTCCAGGCCGTCTCGCCGGGCGCCGGCCTCACGAATCTCTACAGCATGTACAGCACCAACGACATCCAGGACTACCTGGCGTCGTTCTTCGGCGGGACGCCCTGGACCGCCGCCGACAACTACCGCGAGCACTCGCCCATGACCTACGTGGCCGACGTCGAGAGCCCGGTGCTCCTGATGCACGGGGGCAGCGATACCCGGGTGCCGCCGGAGCAGTCGGTCGAGTTCTACCGGGCGCTGCGGGACCTCGGCAAGGACGTCACCTTCGTGCGCTTCCCGCGCGAGGGACACGGCATCGTCGAACCGCTCCACCAGATGGACCGCCTGCGGCGTTACGCGGCGTTCTTCGGCGAGCACGTGGACAACCCGCCGATCAGCGAGGACCAGCCGCACGAGGCGGAACCGGCGGAAACCGAGGACGACGAAGGACAGTGACCATGACGTGGAAGCGCATTGCGAGCATGGCCGCCGCCGCTACCTTGGCCTGGCTGGCCGGCAGCAGCCTGCTGACGAACGCCGTACGCGCCCAGACCGATCAGCCGGGGATCTACCTCGATCTCGACGAGATCCGGGCCATCGCCAACCGCGTGCGCGCCGGCCGCAGCCTGCAGCCCGCCTCGTGGCCGAACGGCGCCCGCGTGGCGGTGATGATCTCGTTCGACGTCGACAACGACACCATCCTGATCGGGCGCAACGCCAATCCATCCATCGGCGCGATGTCCCAGGGCGAGTACGGCGCGCGGGTCGGCCTGCAGCGGGTCGTCGACCTGATGGACCGGCACGAGATCCCCGCCTCGTTCTTCATCCCCGCGGTCAGCCTCGTGTTGCGGCCGGACATGATCGACGTCATCCAGGCCTCGGGGCGGCACGAGTTCGCGGTGCACGGCTGGATCCACGAGCTGAACAGCGCGCTGGACGCCGAGACCGAACGGGACCTCGTCATCCGCGCGACCGACTACCTGGAGCAGGTCACCGGCAGCCGCCCCGTCGGCTACCGCGCCCCGTCGTGGAACTTCAGCCCCAACACGCTGGACATCATCCGCGGCATGGGGTTCCTCTACGACAGCTCGCTGATGGCTGACGACCGCCCCTACGAGCTGCTGCAGAACGGCGAGCCGACCGGGATCGTGGAACTGCCGGTCGAGTGGATCCTCGACGACGCGCCGCTGATGAACCCGCGCGGCAACAGCTACACGCCGCCCCGCGAGCTGCTGCAGGTCTACATCGACGAGTTCGACAAGGCGTACGAGGAAGGGACGATGTTCCTCCTGACGACCCACCCGCACATCATCGGCCACCGCTCGCGCATGGTGATCCTCGAGGAGCTGGTCGACCACATCAAGGCGAAGGGCGACGTCTGGTTCGCGACGCACGAGCAGGTGGCGCGTTATGTGAAGGAGCAGGCGGGACTGTGAGCGTCGAGCACTGGGACGCCGCCGCCGAGGGGCCGCTCTCCGAGCAGGCCCTGCGGCGCAAGCTGGAGGCGCGCGGCTACGCCGTGTCGCGGTACATGTACCCGCCCGGTACGCGCTTCCCGCCGCACACGCATGGCAGCGACAAGATCGACGCGGTCGTCTCCGGCCGGTTCCGGATGACGATGGGCGACGTCGACGCCGTCCTCGAAGCGGGCGACTGCCTCGCCGTACCGCGCGGGGCGGTCCACAGCGCGGAGGTGGTCGGCGACCAGCCGGTGGTCAGCCTGGACGCGACACGGGGATAGACTGCCGGCGCCGAAGTCGTATGACCAAGAGCGGTTCGGTCTTTCCCGCTCC
>WTGR01000144.1 GCA_011523485.1 Acidobacteriota bacterium | reverse complement strand
CCTCCGGCCGCTCCAGCGGCGTCGCCGAGTCGCTCGCCCAGACGCCCTGCAGATCGGGATGGCCGTCGGCGGTGCGCGGCACAGTCCAGCCTTCATCGGACGACTGGGCCGCGGCGGGAACCGCAATCACAATCAGGCACACGCCAACCAGCAGGATTGGAAAGAACCGGTTCGTCATCGCACACCTCACTTCCGCCGCATCATCGCGGCATCGGGCAGAACCGCATATCGGCTCGGTCGCTTGCGCACGCACTCGACTGTCCCGAAAGATTCTCCCGATTGTGGACCGCTGCCATTCCGACTTCAAGGGTTCTCTTCGGTTGGTGAAGATCGGAGCGCACCGCCGGGTCCATTCATCACGGCGTCCACGAACGTCCTGAAGCTGGGGCTCCGCCGGACGATCGTCGTCGCATCCAGCATTCCGGCGATCTCTGCGGATACTCGTGCCGTGTAGACCTCTTCCCCGAGCCGGTGCCGCAGTTGAAGCTTCGGATTCTCGATCTCGTCCGGCTTCGAAGTGTCTACCTGGCCCAGAGCTCGACCGAGGTAGTTCCTGAGATTGTCGGCATCCGCGAAATACCACGCCTCGAGGTGCGCCTGCGCGTACGCATACAGCACCTTCGCTCCGACGTCGCGCAGGCGTTCGGGCAACTCCCTGCGCATCGGTTCCAATACTGCGGTCGGATCGCCGCGGTCGACGTCCAGGACGACGACGAACTTGTCCGGCAGGGCGTCGAGGTTCTCGTGCCACGCCGCCTTGATCAGGCTTTCCGCCATATCGACATCGAGCGCCATGTTCCGTGGCGGAATTCGAACATCCTCCGCGAGAACGCCCCGCTCCGACAGGTGCCGGACCAGGTGCGGCAGTGCGCGCCGTTCGGTCTCTCCCGAGGCGATGACGATGACGTGTTTCGGCACGTCAGTTGCTTCCGAATCCCTTCGTCTCGTAGAAGGCCCCCAGACCGAAGCCGGACGCCTCCAGGGCCCTTCTCACGTCATCCGGATTCCCGCCCTTGACTACAGTCGTTCCCTGCTCGCCGCTTCTCACGACGCGAACGGCCTCCGGCCTGTCCATGAAATCGAGCAGGAGCGGAGAATGCGTCGTCACCATGAACTGAACACGGTCCCGAGCCCCCGCAAGGTATCCCACGAAAGCGGACAGGGCGGTCGGATGGACGTAGTTCTCAGGCTCCTCGATCCCGATGAGGTTCGTCTCCGGATCGGCAAACAGCGCGGTCATCAGCGCCAGCATGCGCAACGTCCCGCTCGATACGCCCATCTGGTGAACGGAATATCGAAGTCCCGGCTCGGTCTGTACGAAATAGAACCGGTCATCGTCCGACTTCCGCGGCTCGATGCCCGTCGGTAATCCGACGATTGCACGCGTGGCTTCCACGATACGCTCGAGCACCGCGGGGGACGACTCCTTGAGCGCAAACAGGGTCTCCCCGAGATTCCGGCCGTAGTGATCGAACCGGCCACCGTCCAGGCCGGTCCAGTCACGGCGCAGGAGGAATGGATTCGGATCGAAGAACCCCCACCGACCGACGAACTCCGCGACGCCGCGCGCCGGGAACGACGCATCCGCCGCGGCAGCCGCCAGTGCGCAGGCCGTTGGCCCCTGCTTGAGTGCTACTCGATCCCCTTTCTCGCCCGACCACCACCAGCCTTCACCCGCACTTGCATCCAGGAGTTGCACCGGAGGGCGTCCGTCCGGCAGCTCGAGGACCTGCTCCACGACATGGAACTCGTATCCCTGCCTCACCAGACACAGGGACCATTCGTACTTGGTTCCTTCAGCCTGCAGGCGTACGATGAGCTCAATCCTGTCCGCGGCTTCTCCCTTCCACGCCAAGTGAACGATACCGCCTCGCGCGAAGACCGGTGCTCGAAGATCCCGGCCCCGAACCCCTTCGCCAAGGAAGCGGAGTGCGTCGAGGATCGTGCTCTTGCCCGAGGCGTTGGCGCCGATGAACACATTGAGATCGTCCAGGTCGATGTCCTGGTCCCGCAGACTGCGATAGTGCAGGGCGTGGAGCGTCAGCAGCTTCATGATGGGTCAGCGCGTGCGGCGTGCCCTCGGACGGGTCGGGAATCGAATGGCGGTCCGTGGGATCACTCAATGGCTAGGGGGTGCCCGGCGGCACCCCCCCGACACCAACCGTTACGGAACTGGTCGCCGCAGGACAGCGCCCGGTTGCTGCTGGCGGAGCGTCACTGCTGCGCGTCCGCCTCTTCCTTCCGGGCGCCGCCGAGCGCGTTGGGGACCGAGTAGTTGCCCTCGTGGCAGGCGTACTCGAACTGCACGTAGCCGTCGTCGCGGTCGTAGGGAAACGCCGCGGTCCACGGTCCGGTGTAGGTCTCCGGGTCGTCCATCGTCACCGAGTAGAGCAGCAGGTCCGGGCCGGCGACGGTGAGCCGCTCGACGATATGCTGCGCCTCCGACTGCCGCGAACGAATGCCGGCGCTGGGGCCGCGCATGTTGCGGACCGCCCGGAAGTTGGTCGATTCGATCACCAGGGTGTTCCCTTCCCAGCGGCCGCGCGGAACGCCCTCCCACTGGCGGATGCTCTGGTCGACTTCCGCATCGCCGTCGATGGGGATGATGCGCGCGTTGTGGATCATCTCGCTGTGGAAGACCACGTAGCCGGGGGGCTGCAGGATGAGGGTGCCGTTGTTGTACTCGGTGGGCATCATCATCCCGAGCACGCCGCGCGAGATGCAGCGGTCACCGGTCTCCATGTTGGCGTACGAGTCGTGGAGCTGGGCCATGTTGAGCGCGATGCGCTCGCGGGCGTCGGCGGTGTACTCGGGGACCCGGCCGCTCGCCGGCTCGACGATGATCGACGGCTGGCCGATGTCCGTCGGATTGTCGAAGTACCAGTCGAACCAGTAGAGCCCGTAGCCCCCGACGCCGCCGCGGTTGTTCTCGTGGCCGCGCCACTCCGAGCGTTCGATGCGTCCGCTGCCGCGCGCGGCGGCCTGCTGCTGCAGCTCGTCGGTCGAGATGTCGTCCCGCCCGGCCAACGCGTCCGAACGCTCGAGCGGCGTGAATATCGCCCGCGTGTTGTTCCACATCCCCTGGATGTCCGGCTGGCCGTCCGCGAGCCGCTCGGGCTGCCAGTCCTCGGACTGCTGCGCGCCGGCGGACGGCGCGAAGACCACCATCGCGGCCGCCGCCAGCAGGCTCGCCGCCGCACGCATGGGTGAAGGCTTCGTCACGGGTATCTCCTTCCGCGAATGAACCAGAAAAAGAAGCGGCCACCCGAAGCGGCGCGACCGGAATCGCACCGCCGCGGATGGCCCCAAGGTGATTCTCACGAACGTCGGTCAGTTGACGGTGACCGTCACGTCGATCGGCGTGATCTTGATGGAATCGTCGGCGTGGCCGCGGAGGACGTGAACACCGGGCTCGGAGAAGGTGACGGTGGTCACCACCTCGCCTCCGCGCCCGCCCTCGATGTGCGTAACCGCCGGGTCGAAGGTCACCCGGCCCGGTCCGCGGTAATGGAGCCAGGTCAAGGCCAAGCCGGTCTCGCCCGCCTCGAACGCATTGACCACGGCCTGGTTGATCGGGTGCGGCCGCGCCCGGCGCTCCTTCTCCGCCTGAATCCGCTCCGGAGTCGTCGGCTTCCGGCGCGGTCCCGGGATCCCGTCGTCGCTGACGCGCGCCGTCAGGGTCAGCTTGTCGGGCAGGGTGAGCGCCAGATCCGTCCCCGGATCGACCTCGATGTACGGCCACTGGTTGTCGGCCGGCCAGCCGTTGGCCCCCATCCCCCGGTTCGCCTTGATCACGCCGTCATCGAGCTCCCAGTCCCGCCACAGCGACCCGAAGGCCTGGTCGGTCCGGCCGTTGGCGGTCAGCGTCCAGACCAGATCCTTGTCGCCCCAGTCGGCCGGCACCTGCACCCGGAAGACGAACTGCTGGCGCCGCACGTGGAAGCGGGTCGGCTGGCCGCGGTCGGCCGGCCCCGGCTCGAAGAAGTTGTCCGGGCCGACCGGCACGTGCGGCATCTCGCGGTAGTTGCGGTTCATGTACCCGAAGACCATGTTGAAGGTCCCGTCCGGGTTCCGCTCCCACCCCTCGAAGACCGGCGCGACGTTCTGGCCCCGGTCGAACTTGAGCTGCGCCTGCGCGTCGCTCGGCACGACACACGCCAATCCGACCGCGCCGCAGAGCAGCACGAAATGCAAACCACTCCTGGACATGATGGCGAACTCCGTCAGTTGTCGTTGTTGTTCGCGTTCATCGCCTCCCGCTCGGCCACAGCGGCGGCGAAGTCGTCGTCGTCGAGCTCGTAGTAGCTCGTCCACGTGAAGCTCATGTCGTCGCTCGAGCGCTGCCCGAAGCCGGCCCAGTTCCGCGGATCCGGATTCCAGCGGTTGGCCTCCGAGTTGTCGTGCCACGTGATCGTGTGCATCATCGTGCCCGCCGGCAGCAGCGGCTGCACGTCGTCGGCGTAGTTGTAGACGATGTGCCACCCGAAGTCCCACGTCGCGCAACTGAGCATCTCGGTCTGCCCGTCCGGGTAGATGGCCTCGATGCACTGCCGCTTGCCGCGGTTGTGCAGGTGCGGCTGGAAGCCGGTCAGCCGGACGTTGTTCTCGAACTTGTGGTAGCTGTCGTGGCGGACGTTGTCCTCGCCCGGCGGGATGTCGAGGTCGTAGTTCTGCGCCAGCGCCCGCGAGAACGCCTCGTGCTTCGGCGTCTC
>WTGR01000319.1 GCA_011523485.1 Acidobacteriota bacterium | reverse complement strand
CGTCCGTATCGCCGAGACGGTAGTCGAGGAGCACGAGGTCGACGGTGTCGTCGAACCGCGCCAGCGTCTGCCGTCCCGACTCCGCTTCGAGCGTTCCGTAGCCCTCGGCCGACAGGCGCTGGCACAGAGACCAGCGGATCAGGCGTTCGTCGTCGGCGATCAGGATCGTCGCCTTGCTCATGGCTGGCGGCTCATGGCTGCCGGACTGCAGGCGCGGCGTGCCTTCCGGTCCGCGCAGGCGCCGCTCCCCACCGCCCCGTCATTGGTCGGACGTACGAAACGAATGAGCGCCGGAGAAACCGAGAATCGGGAGGTCCGGAGCCGGCTTGCGCTCCGCCCGGCCGGATTCGCGCAGCAACCGGTGGCATTGCACGCAACTCGAGGTCAGCGTCATGTAGGCGGTCGAGACCTCGTCGATGTTGCGGGCGGCGGCCGCCTGGCCGAGGCTTCGCGCGGCTTCCTGAAACTCCCCCGCGTAGCGAAGATACGCCGGCGCCGTCATCGGCGTCCACGTGGACTGTTCGCTGATGCGCAGCAGATCCCCCGCGTAGCGCGCGACGGCCGGGAAGCGCGCCAGGACGACCGCCTCGAAGAGTCCCTGGGCGCGATCCAGCTTCTGGCGCATCAGGTTGCCGAGGTCCTGTTGAGCGGCCATCGGAGCGACTGTCAGCGCGCCCATCGCCAGCGCCAGGAAAGCAGTACCGATTCCGTTGTGCGATCGTGCGTCCGTGTCCTGCATGGTTCATCCACCCTTCCTTCGGGCCTCGGGCGACTCTCGTTTTCCCCGATCCACGGGGTCCCTGCGATCCGCAGAAGCGGGATGCACGATCCGATCCAGTACCCGACCGCGCCGAGAGTCCCAGGCCGCCGGATGCGGGATCGCCCTGGACACGGTAGCGCCAACGCCGGGGTTACCGCTAGCATGAAGCGCCGTCGATGTGGATACGCTTCGATGCCTGCCCCACCGGGATAGCAAATCCGTGAGTCACGTCGCGGGACGCGTGCCGCCGATCTTCGTGGCCGTCGAGCTCGACGACTACCTCGACGTGTCGCAGACGATGCTGCTGACCCTGAGCAACCAGGGGCGGGTGTCGCACATCAACCGGGCCGGCTGCGAGCTGCTCGGCCGGGACGAGGCCGACATCCTCGGAGTGAACTGGTTCGACACGTTCGTGCCGGCTTCGGTCAGGAGCGGCATGCGGACGCTCTTCACGCGGACCATGGCCGGCGACGAGGCGGTGGGCCACTTCGAGAGCCCCGTCGTCAGCCGCACGCGCGGCGAGCGCCTGGTGGCCTGGCACGCGGCGCCGATCCGTCTCGCCGACGGCATGGTGGCCGGCATGATCCTCTCGGGTCTGGACGTCACCGACCGGGAACACAGCCGCAAGACCCGCGAGCGACTCCTGAAGGAGCTCGGCGACGTCAAGTTCGCGCTCGATCAATCGGCCATCGTCGCCACGACCGACCTCGGCGGCGCCATCACCGCGGTCAACGACAAGTTCTGTGAAATCTCGAAGTACTCGCGCGAGGAGCTGCTCGGCAAGGACCATCGCATCGTCAATTCCGGGTACCACGGCGCGGAGTTCTTTCGGGACCTGTGGAGGACGATCTCGGCAGGCAGGATCTGGTACGGCGAGATCCGGAATCGCGCCAGGGACGGGGCCATCTACTGGGTCGATACAACGATCGTGCCCTTCCTCGACGCGAAGGGCGAGCCGTACCAGTACATGGCGATTCACTATGAGGTCACCGAACGCAAGGCGGCCGAAGCGCGCCTGCGGCAGCGAGAGACGCTGGCCCAGCTCGGGCAGATGTCGGCGATGGTGGCGCACGAGGTCAAGAACCCGCTCGCAGGCATCAGCGGTGCGCTTCAGGTCGTCGGCTCGCGGCTGCCGGCGGAGAGCCGCGATCGGAGGATCCTCGACGACATCGAGGATCGCATCGCCGCGTTGAACCGGATGCTTCAGGACCTGCTGACGTTCGCGAGCCCGAGAGAACCCGTTCCGGTGTCCAGCGCGCTCGGTGCCCTCATCGGTGAGGCGGCGGCCGCCGTGCGCGGTGATCCGGCGATGGCGGGCACAACGATCGAAATCCGGGGCGACGACGTTGCGGTGCCGCTGGACCGTGAGCAGATGCACATCGTCTTCCTGAACGTGCTGCTGAACGCAGCCCAGGCGATGGGCCTGCGCGGGAAGATCGACGTGGGCATGGACACGGGGCTTGGCGAGTGCGAGGTCAGCGTCGCGGATCGCGGGCCGGGCATCGGCCCTGATCTGCGCGAGAAGATGTTCCAGCCCTTCTTTTCCACCAAGAGCCGTGGTGCGGGTCTGGGGCTCCCCACGGCCCGGCGAATCGTCGAGTCGCACGGCGGCTCACTGACTGCCCGACCGCGGGACGGCGGCGGGACGGTGCTGACGGTGAAGCTGCCCCTGCGGCAGGCGGTCGGTTCCGAAGCCTGAGCCGGACAGCAACCGGCGTCCGCCCGGGGCGGGCGTGACCCAAGTCGTGGCACGTGCCTTGCTTCCCGATCTCCACGATGCGGCATGGACAGTAGCGCGTGCGTGGCCTTGATCGGGAGACGATACCAATGCGCGTGTCGGCAACAGAGATCGCGTGGCTGGTGGGCGTGCTGCTGGTCTCCGGGTTGATCGCCGGCGTGGCGTATCCTGGTGGTGGTCGTGCTGGCAGGAGGATGATCGAGCCGCGCGGCTGTGACATTCGTTTCCGAAACCCTGCGACCAGTCGAGGAACACCATGGTTTCAACCACAGTGAGGCGTCTGCCGTCGATCGTGGCCGCGTTGGCGACCCTTGGATTCCTGGGGACGCCGGCGGCGCTCGCGCAACTGGACCGGAGTCGCTGTGCCGACTGCCACTTCGCCAATCCCTACACCGAGCCGGCGCAGGAGCATCTGCATCGCTGGAGCCTGTCGCCGCATCAGCGGGCCGACGTCGGTTGCGACAGTTGTCACGGAGGCAACCCGGACACGTTCGAGTCGTTGCAGGCGCATCGGGGGGTGCTGAGCAGCTTCAATCCCTCGAGCCCCGTCCACAGGACGCAGTTGCCCGCAACGTGCGGCTCCTGCCACGTGGGTCCCTACGTCAACTTCCAGGCCAGCCGGCACCATGAGCTGCTGGGCCGGGGCGACCGCCGTGTGCCGACCTGCTCGACGTGCCACGGGAGCGTCGACGGGCGGCTGCTGTCGCCGCAGGGACTCGAGCGTCAGTGCGCGGAATGCCACGGTCCCGACGGGATAGAGCCGCGTCCCGGGCGTGCGGCCGACGCGCGTCTCCTGCTGGAGGGCATCGCCGACGTGCGGGAGTCGCTGGAGGCGGCCCGCCGGCTGATCGAGCGTGTCCGCGACGCCGGGCGCAGACGAACGCTGCAGGCGGCGTATCTGCAGGCGGAGATCCCGGTGATCGAGGCGCGGCGCGCCGGTCACCGTTTCGTCTTCGACCAGCTCGAAGAACGCCTGGACACGGCCCGGGAGCGTACCGCGGCGCTGTTGAGCGAGTTGGTGAACCCCTCGCCGTGACGCCAGAGGGTGTCCACTGACGAGCGGGCCGCTTCCGTTGCCGGAGTCTGCGATGGCAGGACTCAGGCTCAAGTGTGTGCGGGTATCCGAAACGTGTGGCAAGGCTCGAAGGGAGACCGCAAAGAATGACTCTGACACGAATCCTGCTGCCGACAGATTTCAGCGACACCGCCCGGCGTGCGCTCGACTACGCGGGCGAACTGGCCAGGCGGTTCGATGCCAGCGTGCACCTGCTCCACGTCGTGCCCGATCCGGGGGTGCAGAGCTTGGCCGTCGAGGCGATGCCTGTCGTTGCGGATCTGGCGGAGCGATGGAAGGCTGACGCAGAGCGGCGGCTCGAAGAGGTCCGAGTGGATGGGGTCCAGACCGTGAGGGCCGTCCGGGTTGGCCATGCCTTCGTCGAGATCCTCCAGTACGCCGTCGACAACGCCATCGACATGGTCGTGATGGGAACGCACGGGCGCGGGCCGGTGGAGCACCTGCTATTGGGCAGTGTCGCCGAGAAGGTGGTGCGCAAGGCGCCGTGTCCGGTGCTCACGGTGAAGCAGGCAGGGCACGTGTTCGTCATGCCGGCGGTGCCGGTCGCGCCGGCGGCGCCCGAGCCTGCAACGTAGACCGGCCACGGTCAGCGCGCGGGTATCACGCCAACCATCATCGGACCGGCGACCGCCGTGGACTGGGCCGGTAGTCTTCGCGTCCGACGTACGCATGACAGTCACCGCATCCGAGCACCAACTCGGAAACGCCGGGATCGAGACCCTCGTAGCGGTGGTTCGACCGTCAAGGCTCGGGCCTGTGGTGCGCCTGACCCTGACCGCGACCCGGCGCTCCGGCCGCGACATCGGTGGCGCCCGGGGCGGTTGCTCGCCTCGCGACCTCCGAACGCGCCGTGCCGCACTTGTCGACCGCTGCACCACCCGCGGTTGAAGGACAAGCCGTTCTCGCCGCGCGCGCTGTGGCCGGCGCCTTCCGGCCGGTCCATCGCAACGCCACGACCGCCACCAGCGCCCCGAGACCGAGCATTTCCAGGCCGCTGATCCACCATCGGCTGGCGGTCACCAGCGAGCGTGCGGCGCCCACACCGAACAGCGCACCGAACGCCAGGCATGCAGCCGGGATGAACTCGTCGCCGGCGCCGGGAACCAGGTACGGGACCAGCGGCACGGACCCGGCGACGACGAAGGCCA
>WTGR01000574.1 GCA_011523485.1 Acidobacteriota bacterium | reverse complement strand
GCACCCCCTCAGCCGCCATCAGGTCGCCGACAACCTTGTTCCACGGGCTGTTAGGCGAACTAAACGCATCAGCAACGGACGTGACGGTAGCTCGGACCAGCGCACCGAGTTGACCTACGGGCCGGCTTGAAACCTGCTCGTGGCCAGAGCTACGATGGATCTACGGCTGCACGCCACGCCGTGATCGTGCCCGCGAGGGACGTCGCCCGACGGTTGCCGAAGCGCGAGCATCAGCAGATGTACGAGATCAGGACAGCTGACCGGCCCACCAATCACAAAGAGTTTCATGTTGTGAAAGAGGCCGCTCTGGACCGCTACAACCGGCTTGCACGGCATGCTCCACACGGCCGCCTGACGCGCTGGCGAAGCGTGCCGGCACGAGAGAAGTACGCGGGTTCGTACACCGCCATCATCGTGAATCACGCAGTCACCATGGCTCACGCGTTTCACTCCAACCGATACGCCTCCGGTTTCGCGCTCGCCCGTCCGACACTGGAGGCGCTGATGAAGCAGGCGCTGCTTACGGCCTACGTGGGAGACGATGACGGGTGGCAGAAGCTCGTGGCGCAGCGAATCAGGGTGAACAGTCGCAGTCTCAAGGACTTGGCGGTTCGCACTGGATGGCCGGACCTCAGCCGCTGGTGGGCGGACCTCGCACCGGTACTCAATGACTTCGTACACGGCGGGAAAGGTCAGCTCTTGGGCAATCCCGTCGACGAGGACGGATGGCCTGTCTACCCCGGCGACTGGTTCTGGACAGCAATGCTCCTGGCCACGATCTCCATGCTCGCGACCTCCGGCTGGTTCTGGGCGCACATCAAGGACGACGAACGCGCGAAGGCGGTCATGGCTGACCTGTCGGCGGAAGACTGGCGGACCATCACGACGGCCCGCAACGGCCAATCCGTTCACATCATCGGACCGAGCCCCTGAATCCGCGCCGCCGTGGCGGCTCGACGAACACCCGCCGAGGACTCATCCGGCTGGAGTGCTCCGACCGGCGCCTCCGGCGGGCTGGCTTCGCCTGCGGGGTGCGGAAACGCCCCTTCCCCCACCAGGCGTGCAACGGCGCGCAGCGTACGGCTCCCCCAACGACCAGGACTCACGTGGTCGACACGAAACGCTCTTTGCCGTACTTGGACATGTAGTACAGAATCGACCGCTCCGCGATGTCTGTCATTACACGCGACATTTCCTCAACGGTCCACTTCTCGTCCCGAAAGTAGAAGCTGCCACGGTTAAACTTGCTGCCTTCCTCGTTGTGAAGATAGGTGGCGTTCAGCCTGCCGAACATCGCCATCGTGGTCACTCGATCGAGTATCGACGACCCCTGCTCGAAATCGCAGCCATAACCGAAACAGACAAAAGGGAAAATGCTCTCGCGTAGAAGCGCCGCTCGGAGGCCAATCACGTTCTTCCCGAGACGTTCTATGGCGTTTCCCTTTGCTTGCTTGGGAAGCCCTTCGCGGCGCCTCAAGTCGTTAGTTCCCTGATTCTTGACCTCCGCTATCAAGATCGGATAGATCTGGTCGGCGTCGCCTCTGGTCTTGATGTGCAGGATACCGCCATCGGGACGTATGGAGCTACTATCGAGGTGATAATGGAACTCCGTGTCCGGATAGCTGCTACGAAGCTCCGCAACGATGTCTTTCAAGTACCACTGCTTTTCGTGAGCAATGGATATACGTCCAGAGAACTTCTGATTCAGGCGTGCCTCGACTTCGAGCAGTGCCCTGATGACGTCGGATTCCTGTTTCTTCGACGTGACGTTGATAACGGTGCCGGACCGCTGCTGACGTAGCTGGTGCTTTCGAGCCATCAGCTGCATCTCCGTTCGAGCAAGAAGAGCTGTTCCGTCACGTGGATCGGCCTGTTGCGGAAATTCCGACTCCCACGGAACGCGTTGTAAGGTGTTTCGATCGTGTCGACGGATCCAAGGCGATGCAGCATCGTGCGCATTTGCTCGGGTGAAATGAAGCCCTCGTTGTTGAACGAGATCAAGAGAAACGGCGCGTCAAGCGTTTCGAGCAGTTGTTTCAACAATGGCATTGATCTAGCACGGACATTGTATCCGGAACGCTGCCAGTCGGTCGGGATTCCCGACACGCGGCTGATGTGCTTGGGGCGCTGGTATCCTACAAGAAGGTTCAACATGAAGTAGTTCGAGCCGTAGGGATGCTGATTGTACGGAGGGTCGATGTACGCAAGATCCAGCCCGCCGACGCGCCGGGCAATGGCATTGGCGTCGCCTCGCTCAATCTGGCATTCGCACTCAAAGCTGCTCAGTACTGGCACCTCCAATCGGATCTGACCCGTGATGCGACTCAAGGCGTCGGCACCGGTCCCACCGAACTGACCGGTCTTCGTGTGGCGGTTCTTGTAGAAGCCTTTGAAGACCCCTGCGGTGTTGGCGCGGATGGAAGCCTCGCTGACCAGTGGACCAAGCAGCATGTCCTGGAACTCGGATGGAACGCCGTCGATGAGACGACGATAGTTGTCGAGACGCCTAGCGTTGTCCTTGGTGTAGAACACGCGATCGGCCTTGGTGATGTTTCCCTCGTCTCGTGGCGAGTACAGGTCTTCAATGAAACCGGTGGGGAGCGGGGTCGTGGAAACACGGTCGTTCAGATTGGCAACGACATCGGCGACGGCCTTGAGATCGACGTCGCTCCTGTTGCGAAGGTAGCAGCGGGCAGTTACATCGGCATAGAGCTCGATGTCGTTGCTGACGAGGCGCTCAGCATGTGGCTTCAAGAATCGAGAAACGACTCCAGAGCCGCTGAACGCATCGAGAATGCGAAGACGAGTCTTGCCGAGGCGGCGTTTCGCCGTGTCTACGGCAGTGCCGATGTGTTTCAGGAGAGCGCGCTTGTTCCCGAGGTACGTGATCAGTTGGCGCGACAGATAGTCTGGATTCTCGGCTATCGGGTCGTTGCCCCACAAGGGCATCTGGTAGCCGTGGGGAGGCGCGACCGGTGGAGAACGGAGTCTCGGGACAGTCATGGCGGGTCAGTTTAGCATCGAACGGTCCGGCCCTGTAGCCAGCCACGGCGGCGGCATGCGCGGCGATCAGCCAAGAAGCGCTTAGCCCCGGGAGCCGATCCTGTCGTCGGGCTCGGCGCGGGCGGGCACGTCGGTGGTTTCGGGTGCGGCCGGTGTTGGCCGGGCTGTGTCGTGCACCGCCGCGGGCAACCTCGCGGCTGTTGAGGTAGAAGTGAGCCGAGGTGTGGGCGGCGCCAGGGGGACGTGCGGCGGTGCGGCTCCTGGCGCGTGTCAACCCCACTGGCAGCGCGGCTGGCTCGAGTGGCGCTCTCAGACGCGCCGACAAGCGCGGCCCCCTTCCTCGGAGAGGATAAATGCCGGGGGAGCGACCCGGCCCGGCAGGTGTGACGGAGGAACACGTGCCGGGTCCGAAAACCGCTAGGTTTTCGGTGGGTCGCTCCCGGCTTTTCCCTGACCCCGTTACGTGTACCGAGGTTGGTGTGTGGGCGTGCGGTTGGGTCAGTGAATCCGGGGCTCCTTCGCGGGGGCGGCTGTGATCCGGGGTGTGATCAGGCTGTGATCGGGCGCTGAGGGCTGATCACAGTCTGGCGCGGCACTATCGGGCCGGAGCCTCGCCCCGTGTCGCCGTGATCGTCGTGCTCCGCAACCGCGAGGCCCATGTCGTCGACGCCTCGTGTTCGATGTCTGCCCCGCGCCCGCCTCCTTGCAGTCGGCCGGGCGGCGGCGTGTCGTTGTTCAAGTCGACGGCGGGTCCTTTCAGGGCCGAACGTCAGCGTTCGGCCACAATCGACCCGTCTGCCCCGGCGGGCGGCGGGTCACCCGCAAGGGGCGGAACGCAGTGGAGCAGGCGCGCAGCGACTTGACGCGCCGCCCGCCGGGGTGGCACCGACGTGTCCGCGCGCAGGGCGTTCAGCGCCGTGGCGCAGCGTGCCGCTCGCATTCCGGCTCAAGGTACGCGGCCCACTCGTCCATCAGCGTGCGCCGCCGTTCGAACAGGTCGGAGCGCGCGTAGGCCGCCTCGACCTTGTTCTGGACGATGTGGGCCAGCGCCGCCTCGACCACCTCGCGCGGGTGGTTCGTCTCCTCGGCGGCCCAGTCCCGGAAGGTGGACCGGAAGCCGTGAGGCACGGCGGGGATCTCCAGCGTCCTGAGCAGTGCCGACAGGGCCATGTCGTTCATGCGCTTGCCGCGGGCGCTCGGGAACACCAGCGGCCCGCCATTGCCGGCCGCCCGCGCCGCGTCGAGGATCTGTTCGGCGCGGCGCGTCAGCGGCACCCGGTGCTCGCGCTTCGCCTTGGTCCGCGTGGCCGGGACGGTCCACACGTGGTCCGCCGTGTCCATCTCGTCCCATCGTGCGCCGCGTACCTCGCCGGACCGCGCCGCCGTGAGCACCAGAAACTCGAACGCCAGCTTGACGGTCGCCGTCACCTTCGACGCCCGCACCTTCGCGACGGTCGCCGCCGCGTCGCGGTGCGGTAGCGCCCGCATGTGCTGGACGAGGTCCTGCTGCGGACCGAGCACCGGCCCGATCCGGCTGCAAGGGTTGTCGTCGCGGTAGTTCAGCGCGACGGCGTACTCCATAACCGTGCTGATCCGCTGGCGGACCCGCCGCGCCGTCGCCGGCCGGTCGTGCCAGACGGTCCGCAGCGTCTCGACCACGTCGGCGCTGGTCACCTCGGAGACGGGCAGCTTGCCGAGCCGGGGGAAAGCGAAGCGTTC
>WTGR01000048.1 GCA_011523485.1 Acidobacteriota bacterium | reverse complement strand
CCTCCGCGCCGCGACGCCCGCGCGGGGCCCGGCGGCGCCGGCGCCCCAGATCCGCCTTCACGGCCGCAGCCTCGGACTCGAACCGCTCGATGCCGAGCACCGCCTCTTCCCCCGGACGCCAGCCATCCGGATTCAGCGCCTCGACCCGTGCGGACACCCTCTCGCGCAACCGGGGCTCCGCCCGGCTCTCGGTCAACCGCGCCCGGAGCTCGGCGTACTGCCCCCGCAGGCGAGCCAGCCCGTCGTCGCCGACCAGCGCCGCGACCGGGTGCGCGGACGCCGCCGCGCCGCCGGAATCCGGCTCGCCGCCGGGACCGGCAGCCGCACCCGGGGCTTCCCGCCCGCCGGCTCGGCCCGCATCGGACCCGGCGGCTCCCCGCCGCCGCCGATCGTCCGCGCCCCGGCCGGCGCCCGGCGGCTCCGGCGCCGCCCGACGCTCGCGCCGCGCCGCACTCCGCGCGCGCGATAGGCGACCGCCTTCATCCGGCCGCACCGGGGCCGGCGGCGGCTTGACCCGCAGCATCTTTCCCCAGTCGAACGTGAGCTCCGCGTTCGAGTCCTCTATCGCGCGAATCGCGTCCTCGTCGAGCGGCAGCCGCCCCACGTTGACGTTCGGCGGCGTCCGAAACCAGTACAGCAGCCGGGGCCGGGAACCGCTGCGCAGTCCGTGGAGCACGTACGTGTGCTCGTAGCCTCGCTCGTCGCGGGAGAATCGGAGATACGGCATGGCCGAGGCGGATCCCGGCCCGGACAATCGCCACCGAACCCGACCGCCGCGGTCGGGCTGCGCATTCGATTGCCGGCACGCCGGGCCCGACCGGGAGTCTATCCCGTTTTCCGCGGCGCAGACTCCCGGCGCGGTCGCCGCCCCCCGTGCGGCGCGGTCCGCCCGTCGGCTCGTAGTACGATCCTCGGGTGAACGACCGCTTTCTCCGCGCCTGCCGGCGCGAGCCCGTCGACTGCACGCCGGTCTGGTTCATGCGCCAGGCGGGACGCTACATGCCCGAGTACCGCGCGATCCGCGAGCGGCATTCCCTGCTCGACATCTGCCGCCAGCCGGAGCTGGCTGTCCAGGTGACGCTGCAGCCGGTCGACCGCCTCGAGGTCGACGCCGCCATCCTCTTCTCGGATCTGCTCCTGCCGCTCGAGCCGCTCGGCATCCCGTTCGATTTCGTCAAGGGCGAAGGCCCGGTCATCCACGAGCCGGTCCGCACGGCGGACGACGTCGCCCGACTGCGCAGGTTCGAGCCGCGCGAATCGCTCGGCCACGTGCTCGCCACCATCCGCCTGCTGCGCACCGAGCTGGCCGACCGCGTGCCCCTCATCGGTTTCGGCGGCGCGCCGTTCACCCTGGCGTCCTATGCCGTCGAGGGTGGACCGTCGAGCCACTACGCGCGAACGAAGGCGCTGATGTACGGGGAGCCCGACGCCTGGCACCGCCTCTGCGAGACGCTGTCGGGGGCCGTTGCCGAGTACCTGGTGGCCCAGGTGGAGGCAGGCGCGCAGGCCATCCAGGTGTTCGACTCCTGGGTCGGGGCGCTCAGCCCGGCGGACTACCGCGAGTTCGCCCTGCCCCATACGCGGCGCGTGCTGGCCGCGGTGGCGGAGACCGGCGTGCCCGTCCTGCACTTCGGAACCGGCACGGCCACGCTGCTGGAGGCGATGACCGAGGCGGGCGGCGACGTCATCGGCGTCGACTGGCGCGTCCCCATCGACGAGGCCTGGGCCCGCATCGGACCGGAACGGGCGGTGCAGGGAAACCTGGATCCGACGCTGCTCCTCGGGCGCGTCGACCGCCTTCTCGCCGGCGCCGACGACGTCCTGCGGCGCGTCGGCGGGCAGGCCGGCCACATCTTCAACCTCGGTCACGGCATCCTCCCGGAGACGCCTGTCTCGCATGTGCAGACCCTGGCCCGCTTCGTCCACGAGTGCGGCTGACGCCGGCCCGCCGCGCCGGCCGCGGGCCGCCCATGCCGCGCCCGAGTCGGACGGGAGCCGGGCATGAGCCACGTCGCCGTCGCCGTCGTCGGCGGAGGCATCAGCGGACTGGCGGCGGCCTACGAGCTCCACCGCCGGAAGACTCCCTTCGTGCTGCTCGAGAAATCCGATCGCCTCGGGGGCATGATCCGCACCGACCGAACCGGCGGGTTCACGATCGACGCGGGGCCGGACGCGCTCGTCACGCAGAAACCGGCCGCGATCGCGCTCTGCGAGGAGCTCGGCCTCACCGGCCGCCTCATCCCGACGCGCGCGCCGCGCACGGCGTACGTCGTGCGGGATGCAACGCTGCATCCGCTGCCCGGCGGCTCCGTCTTCGGCATTCCCGCCGGCCTCGGGTCGCTCGCGGCCCACCGGCTCCTCTCCCGCCGCGGCCGGCTGCGCCTGGGGCTGGAGCTGCTGACGCCCCCGCATCGGAGCCATCCGCAGCGGGAACCCGCGGAGGAGACGATCGGGGCGTTCTTCCGCCGCCGCTTCGGGACCGAGGCGACCGATTACCTGGCGGAGCCGCTTCTCGCCGGCATCCACTCCGGGGACGTCGAGCGGCTCTCGATGCACGCGCTCTTTCCGCGCTTCATCGAGGCGGAGCGCAAGCACGGCAGCGTGATCCGCGCGTTTCGCCGGACCGCGGCGGCGCGCCCCGGCGCGCCCGAGCATCAGGGCCCCTTCCGCTCGTTCGCCGAGGGCCTCGAGACCCTGCCCCGCACGCTCGCGGCGCGCCTCCCGGCGGACGCCCTGCGCCAAGGGATCGAAGTCGCCAGGCTCACCGCCGGACCGCCCTTCGCGCTGGAGACGGCGCAGGGACCCCGCATCACCGCCGATCACGTCATCTGCGCCCTGCCCGCCCACGCCACGGCTCCGCTCGCCGCCGGCGTCGACGACAGGCTCGGCCGGCTCTGCGCGGAGTGCACCGACACCTCGGTCGCGATCGTCGTGCTCGCATTCGCCCGCGCCGCGGTGTCGCACCCGCTCCGGGGCAGCGGATTCGTCGTCCCCCGCGTCGAGCCGGGGCTCTCGATCGCCGCCGCCACCTGGATCTCGTCGAAATGGCCCGGCCGCGCCCCGGACGGCCGCGTCCTGCTGCGCGGCTTCCTCGGCGGGACGCGCCGGCCGGACGCGCTCGCCGAGCCCGACGCATCCCTGATCGACACCGTGCGGGGCGACCTGGCGCGACTGCTCGGGATCCAAGGCGAGCCGGTGCTGGCCCGCGTCTACCGCTGGCCGCGGGCGAACCCCCAATGGAACGTCGGCCACCCGGCGCACGTCGCGCAGATCGACAACCTCCTGGCGGCGACGCCGGGCCTGCAGATCATCGGCGCCTCCTTTCGCGGCGTCGGCATCGCCGACTGCGTGGCGGCCGGCCGCGCCGCCGGGCGCGCGGCGGCCGACGCCGTCCGGAACGCGGCATGAGCGCCGTGCACGTCATCGGCGTACCCCTCGACCTCGGGGCCTCGCGCCGCGGCGTCGACATGGGACCGTCCGCCCTGCGCATCGCCGGCCTCGGCGACCGCATCGCCGGCCTCGGCTACACGGTCACGGATCGGGGCAACCTGATCGCGCCCGTCCGGGAAACCATCCAGCCCGGAGAGCCCGGCAAGAAGTACATCGGCGCCATCGCCGGCGTCTGCCGCCGGCTGTTCGAGACGGCCGACGCATCGCACGCGGCGGGCGCGATTCCCGTGGTCCTCGGCGGCGACCACAGCCTGTCCGCCGGCTCCGCCGCCGCCACCGCCGCCGCGGCCCGGCGGCAGCGCCGAGGCCTCGGCCTGCTCTGGATCGACGCGCACGGCGACATGAACACGCCCGACACCAGCCCCAGCGGCAACGTCCACGGCATGCCGCTGGCCGCGCTGTTGGGACCGGAGCCCGGCGAGCTCTCCACCATCGGCGGGGCATCCCCCGCGATCGAGGCCGCCCGCACCGTCCTCATCGGCATCCGCAACCTCGACCCCGCCGAGCGCGAGCGGGTGATCGCGTCCGGCGTCCACGTCTTCACGATGAACGACGTCGACCGCCTCGGCATGGCCGCCGTCGCCGAGCGGGCCCTGGAGCTGACCGGCCGCGACACGGACGGCCTGCACGTCTCCTTCGATCTGGACGTCTGCGATCCCGGCATCGCCCCCGGGGTCGGCACGGCCGTCAAGGGCGGCCTCAGCTACCGCGAGGCCCACCTCGTCATGGAGACCGTCGCCGACAGCGGCAGGCTGCGGGCGCTCGACCTGGTCGAGCTGAATCCCACGCTCGACCACCGCAACGCCACCGCCGAGCTGGGCGTCGAGCTCGCGCTCTCGGCCCTGGGGCTGCGGATTCTGTAGCCGTCCGCGACCGCCACCGGGGACGCGGCGCGACCCGGGCGCGACCCCGCCAGCGCGGCGCGACCGGGTGCCCCTGCGCACGCCGGCGCCGCGCGAGCCACGTGCTATTCTTCGATGATCTACCGACGAAGGGAGACCCGATGAACGCTCGTCACTTTCTTTTCACCCTGTTGCTCGGCGGTCTGGTCCTGACGTTCGTCGCCGCCTGCGGCGGCGGTGGAGCACCGGAACCCGAGGCAATGGATCACGAGGGCGCCGACATGGACGCCGAGACGGCGGATGCCGGCAGCATGGAGATGCTCGGCGGCGGCCACCTGACGCCCGTCCACGAAGGCACCGGCGGCAGTCCGCACGTGAGCGTCCACTGGAGCGTCGACGGCGGCAACATCACCATCGACTACGGCCGGCCGT
>WTGR01000010.1 GCA_011523485.1 Acidobacteriota bacterium | reverse complement strand
CCAAGGGACTGGCCGACGGCAACGACGGGCCGTTCATGGACGAGATCGAGACCGGGCCCATGGCGGGCGACGTCATCTGGTCGTACGACATGATCAGCGAGCTGGACGTCTTCCCGCACAACCTCGCCACCGGCTCGCCGCTCGTCATCGGCGACGTGTTGTACACGGTGACGAGCAACGGCGTCGACGAGGGACACGTCAACGTCCCGTCGCCCTTCTCGCCCGACTTCATCGCCCTCGACAAGAACACCGGGGAGCTGCTGTGGGAGAGCACCCCGGTGGGCGAGGACGTGCTGCACGGCGCCTGGACGAACCCGGCCTACGCAGAGATCGACGGCCGCGGGCAGGTCATCTTCGCGGGCGGCAACGGCGTGGTCTACGCCCTCGACGCCGAGACCGGCGAGCTCATCTGGGAGTTCGACTGCAACCCGGAGGACTCCGAGTGGATACTCGGGGGCCGCGGCACGCGCAACAACATCCTCGCAACGCCGGTGGTCCACGACGACAAGGTCTACATCGGCGTCGGCCAGGACCCGGAGCACGGCGAGGCGCCCGGCCACTTCTATGCGATAGACGCCACCGGGACCGGTGACGTGACCGATACGCACCTGGTCTGGCACCGCGGCGGCGAGGACTTCTACCGGACCATGTCGACCGCGGCCATCGCCGACGGCGTGCTCTACATCTCCAGCCTGTCCGGGTTCCTGCATGCGCTCGACCCGCAGACCGGCGAGCACTTCTGGACCTACGACACCTTCGCAGCCGTCTGGGGCTCGCCCTTCGTGGTAGACGGCAAGGTCTTCCTCGGCGACGAGGACGGCGACGTGGTGGTCCTGCGGGCCGGCCGGGAGATGGAGCTTCTCGGGGAGTACAACCTCGGCGCCGCCGTCTACTGCACGCCCGTCACCAAGGACGGGGTGCTCTACATCCTGACCCGGAACCGCATCTGGGCGTTCCAGGAGGGCGCGCAGTCGGAGCCGTTCTGATGGTCCTGACGCCATCGACGATGCTGGAGCTCGGCACGCGAGCTCCCGACTTCACGCTGCCCGACGCGCACGGCAACCCGGTGGCGCTGGCGGAGTTCGCCGGCGCGCCGGCCACCGTGGTCGTCTTCCTCTGCAATCACTGCCCGTACGTGAAGCACCTGAAGACCGCGCTCGCGGAGTTCACCCACGAGTACGCGACACGCGAGGTCGCCATCATCGGCATCAATTCGAACGACGCCGAAACCCATCCGGAGGACGGCCTCGAGGCGATGATCCGTGACATCGCCGAGTTCGGCTACGCCTTCCCCTACCTCATCGACGCCGCGCAGGAGGTCGCCAAGGCGTACCGCGCGGCATGCACGCCCGACTTCTTCGTCTTCGACGGGGCGCTGCGCCTCGCCTACCGCGGACGGTTCGACGACAGCCGCCCCGAGAGCGACGTACCGGTGACGGGCCGCGACCTGCGCGCGGCGGTCGACACCGTCCTCGCCGGCCAGGCGCCCACCGGCGAGCAGAAGCCCAGCATCGGCTGCAACATCAAGTGGAAACCGGGCAACGAGCCCGACTACTTCGGGTAGTCAGTCCCGCACCCTCGGAATCAGCTCCGTCGTCAGCCGCTCGCCGTCGCGCAGGAAGACCACCTCGGACGGCTCCCCGACCTTCAGCAGGTCGAGCGCGTACATGTAGTCGTAGATGTTGGTGACCGCCTGCCCGGCGAGGCCGACGATGACGTCCCCGCCCTGCAGGCCCGCCGCCTCGGCCGGGCCGCCGCCGATGACCCCCGAGATCGACAGGCCCTCGACCTCCTGGGTGTAGTCGGGAATGGTGCCGGTGAAGATGCGCATCGTCGCCCCGCCGCCGCGCTGCTGCACGCGCTCCACGCGAATGAAGTCGGGGGCGTCGGGCCGGTTCGCGAGATTCGACGTCACGGCCGTCGCGAGATCGACGATGCGGTCGAGCCCCTCGTAGTCGAGCGTATCGGCGTCGTCGGTCGGCCGGTGGTAATCCTCGTGGCTGCCGGTGAAGAAGTTCAGGCTCGGCACCGCGGCGGCGTTCAGGCTCCCGACGTCGGTAGGCAGGTAGGGATCGGAGACGAAGGTCAGATCCAGCCCGACGGCCTCGTTCAGCTCCTCGGCGAGATCGGTCCAGATGGAGCTGCTGCCGACCGCCTGCAGGTTGAGCGGGTCGTCCTCCAACCGGCCGACCATGTCGAAGTTGAGGTAGGCGGAAACGCGGTCCATGGGCACCGGCGCCTGCGCGACGAAGTCCGCGGACCCCAGCAGCCCCAGCTCCTCGCCGGACCAGAACGCCAGGATGACCCCCCTGCCGCGCTCGGCGGCGGCCAGCCCGGCGCCCACCGACAGCACCGCCGCCACGCCGGAGGCGTTGTCGTCGGCGCCGTTGTGGATCTGTCCGGCCTCGTCGCCGCGCGCCAGCGAGTCGCCCCCGCGCCCCCGACCGAGGTGGTCGTAGTGGGCGCCGAGCAGCACGTACGGCTCGTCGAGCGCCTCGGTCGCGGTCGGCGGCAGGTAGCCGATCACGTTGTAGCCGGTCGCCTCGCGCCTTTCCAGCTTCGCTTCGATGACCCCCTCGAGCGGGAGGTCGAAGCCGGTGACGTGGGGGTTGGCCGTGTCGAGCGAGGCCTGCACCGCCTCGATGGACTCCCCGGCACTCTCGATGATCGCCGCACCGAGCTCGCCGTCCACCGTGGCGGCCACGATCCCGGAATCGCTGACCGCGGTGTCAAAGGTCAGGGGGACCAGCGCACCGGCGTTGGGCGACCGCGGCCCGGTGACGACGATGAGCCCCGCGGCGCCCCGCTCGCGAGCGGCGAGCGCCTTGAAGCGCAGACCCGCGTAGCGCGCCAGGGTCGACCGCAACTCCCCTTCGGTGTCCTCCGGGAAGTAACGCAGGACGACGACGATCTTGTCCGTGACGTCCAGCGTGGCATAGCTGTCGTAGCCGAAGTCGTCCGTCTCCGGAACCGATAGGCCGTAACCGGCGAAGACGAGCTGACCTTCGGCGCGCCCCGTGTCCGAGAACGACAGCGCTCTGATGGACGTCGCGCCGGGCGGCACTGGCGGCGAACCCGCGCCGGCGCCGGTCGACGGCGGCGCCGGCGGCGTTGGAGCGGCCGGCGGCGTGGCCCCCGAGTCCTCGTTCGACGACACCGTCATGCGGGTTCCGTCGGTCCCTTCGATACGGAGCGAGGTACCCGTGTCGGTCACGCCCGCCGTATAGGCGAAGGCCTGCCGGAAGCCGCCCACGCCCGGCAGCGGCTCCGCGCCGACAGCCTCGAGCTGCTCGATGAGGTAGTCGGCCGCCATGCGTATGCCCGGCGACCCCGTCAGCCGCCCTTCGAGCTCGTCGTCGGCCAGGTACTCGACGATCGCCCGGGTGTCGAGCGACGTCGTCTCCTGCGCGGCGGCGAGCCCCGGGGCGACGAGCGACACGAGCAGCGTCAACAGGAAAAAGTGCGTCTTGGTCGATGACATCTGTATTCCTCGCGGCCGGTCATGAACCGGCCCAACGGCCTCATGGAAGCCGCACCACGCGTGATCCGAGGCGCAGGGAGCGCGAGTCGGCTCCCCATGCGAACGCATAGGTCTCCAGGTCGGACAGGTAGCGGCGCACGCCGGTGCGCGCGTCGACCACCTCCACCCACGTCGTCCGGTCGTTGGAGACGATGAACGCCAGGGCCGAGCCGTCGGGAGCCCACCGGGGTCCGCTCAGCGTACGGTGCTCGAAGCCGTCCGGCGTCTCGTCGAGGCGCCGCACGTCGACCAGGTGCGTCGTCCGCCGGAGGTCGGACGACAAGACCCACAGACCGTCCGGAGCGACGACGGCCAGTCGGTCTCCGTCCGGCGCCCAGGCGGGGTCGCAGACCCCCGGACCGAGCGCCACCCGCCGCGTGGTCAGCCCTTCGCGCACCCAGACGCGCGTGGGCGGGATCGGACGTCCCTCGCGCCCGACGGCCGAGCCCGGCGCCTCGGCGCAGATGGCCGCCCTTCCCTTGTGCCAGGCGACCTTCACCACCCGCAGCGCACCCGGCGGCACGGCCGGGGCGCGGGGCGCACCGTCGGGAGGGCCCCCGCGGTGAGCCGGGGGCTGCGCGGCCCGCGCCAGGGCCGGCGCCGTCGCGATCAGCAGCAGGACCGCGGCAAGCACGGGGCGAAGCGCGGCCGGGACGAGTGGAGGCATCCTGCCCACTTTATCCGATGCGCCTCCTGCCCTGCCGCCCCCGCGGGGAATCAGGCCCCGGCCACGCTGGCGAGGGCCGCCGCCGGCTGGAGCAGCTCTACCGCCTCGCCCGACAGCGCGCTGACCCGCGGCCCCGGCGTCACGATGCCGGCCAGATTCAGCGGATCCGCCGCCGAGACCCGCACCCCCTGCTCGCGGTCCGCATCGCGGCGCACGATCCGGAGCAACTCGACGGCGTCCGGCCGCGCGAACTGCTCGCCGACGAAGCCGGAGACGAACCGGCCGCCGCGCACCTCGCCGCGCGCCTCCATGCGCCGCAGCGCGCCGAGCACGTCACGCCACGGCGGCATGAGCGACTCGCGCCGCACGAGGTCCCGGAACACCACCCCCCAGCGCTCCAGCAACTGGCGCGCGAACGCATCCGCCCGTTCCGACGGGCGCGCCCGCTCCCGCGCACGACCATCCTCGGCCGACGTCTCGCCCTCCCCGCGCGCCAGTTGCTGGAGCGCTGGGGGGTGGTGTTCCGGGACCTCGTGCGGCGC
>WTGR01000206.1 GCA_011523485.1 Acidobacteriota bacterium | reverse complement strand
AGGCGCTCGCAGCCCTTGTCCTCCATCCAGAGCTGCAGCCCCGCGATCATCTCCTCGACGATACGGAACCCGTAGACCATCGCGGCGGTGCATACCTGCACGTTGCCGCAGCCCAGCGCGATGTACTCCGCCGCGTCGCGCCACGTCTCGATGCCGCCGATGCCCGACAGCGGCACGCCGGCGGTCTCCGGGTCGCGCGCGATCTCGGCCACCATGTGCAGGCCGATCGGCTTGATGGCCGGGCCGGCATAACCCCCATGACTGCCCTTGCCGTCGATGGTGGGCTCGGGGCTGAAGGTGTCGAGGTTGACCGAGGTGATGGAGTTCACCGTGTTGATCAGGCTCACCGCGTCGGCGCCTGCCGCCCGGGACGCGCGGGCCGCGTAGCGGATGTCGGCTACGTTCGGGGTGAGCTTGACGATGACCGGCATCCGGGTCGCCGCCTTCACCCAGCGCGTCACCATCTCGATGTACTCCGGCACCTGGCCCACCGCCGAGCCCATCCCGCGCTCCTGCATGCCGTGGGGGCAGCCGAAGTTCAGCTCGACGCCGTCCGCGCCGGTCTCCTCCACCCGCCGCAGGATGCGCCGCCACGCCTGCTCTTCGCACGGCACCATCAGCGACACCACCACCGCGCGGTCGGGATAGTCGCGCTTGACCGCCTCGATCTCGCGCAGGTTCAGCTCCAGGGGCCGGTCGGTGATGAGCTCGATGTTGTTGATGCCGACCACGCGTCGATCGGCGCCCCGGACGACGCCGTAGCGCGGGCCGTTGACGTTGACCAGCGGCGGCCCCGGCTCGCCCAGCGTCTTCCAGACCACCCCGCCCCAGCCCGCCTCGAACGCCCGGCGGACGTTGTACTCCTTGTCGGTCGGGGGCCCCGACGCCAGCCAGAACGGGTTGGGGGATCGGATCCCGAGAAACTCGGATGCAAGCGTCGCCATCTCGTCGCCTCCGCCCTCAGCGCATGAGGGTGGCGTGCATGTCCTCGGCCGCGTCGCGGCCCTGGGCCACCGCGGTCACGACCAGGTCGTCGCCGTCCGCCACGCAGTCGCCACCGGCCCACACACCCTGGCGGCTCGTCCGTCCCGGGCCGGTCACCCGGATCCGGCGGCCCTCCAGCGCCACCCCGCCGGGATTCCCTTCCAGCTTCTGTCCTATCGCCTTGAACACCTGGTCGGCACGCAGCCGGAAGGTCTCGCCCGTGTCCCGCAGGCCGTCGGGCCCGTCCTCCGTATACGCGAACTCCACCTCGCGGACGGCGCCGCTGCCCAGCACCCGCACGGGCCGGGCGTCGGTGATGATCCGCACCCCGTTCGAGGCAGCGTGATCGAGCTCGAAGCCGGAAGCGTTCATCCGCTCGCGCCCGCGGCGGTAGACCATCGCCACGTCCTCGGCGCCCAGCAGCTTCGACTGCACGGCGGCGTCCACCGCGGTCATGCCGCCCCCGATGACGACCACGCGCCGGCCCACCGGCAGCATCGAGAGGTCCTCGACCTGGCGCAGCTCGGCGATGAAGTCGATGGCGTCGCGCACGTTCTCCGTCGCCTCTTCGTCGACCCCCAGCGCGTTGACGCCGCCGAGCCCGAGGCCCAGGAAGACCGCGTCGTGCTCGTGCACCAGCCCGTCCAGGGTCAGGTCGCCGCCCAGCCGCCGCCCCAGCTCCACCGTGATGCCGCCGATGCCGAGCAGCCACTCGACCTCCCGCTCCGCGAAGCGGTCGACGGTCTTGTAGCCGGCGATGCCGTACTCGTTGAGGCCCCCCGCCTTGGGGCGCGCGTCGAAGAGGATGACGTCGTGTCCCTTCATGGCCAGCCGATGGGCGCAGGCCAGCCCCGCCGGTCCGGCCCCCACGACGGCGATGCGCTTGCCGGTGGGAGCGGCGCGCTCGTAGGGATGCCCGTCGCGCGCCATCAGGGCGTCGGTGGCGAAGCGCTGCAGGCGGCCGATCTCCACCGGCTTGCCCTCGGACGCCTCCCGCACGCACGCCTGCTCGCACAGCGTCTCGGTGGGACAGGCCCGCGCGCACATACCGCCCAGGATGTTGCGGTCGAAGATGGTCTTCGCCGCCGCTCGCGCCGTTCCCGTCGAGATCTGGCGCACGAAGAGCGCGATGTCGATGCCGGTCGGACAGGCCGTCACGCACGGCGCGTCGTGGCAGAAGTAGCAACGGTCCGCCGCCACGGCCGCCTCGTGGGCGGTGAGCGGCGGGCGCAGGTCGGCGAAGTTCTCGTCGTAGGTGCGGGCCGGCAGACGGCCGGCCGCGACGCCCGGTGTGACAACCGAATTCGGCAACACCAGCTCCTTCCCCGTCTTCGCGGACACACGCATCGGGCGCCGATTCGCTCTCTCCGGTCGAGGTCACCGCCTCGCCGGCAGACGCGGTTCGATTCGGAAGCCCTGCATCCCCGACGAAAAGGCGGCCGCGAACGCGTTGCGCCGCTCCGCACGGACCCTACCGCTCAGAACAACGGCGCCCCCCGATTCGCGGCGGCCAGGGGCGCGTAGGCGCCGCCGTAGGGGCCGCGCTTGACGAACTGCCCGTCCCCGGGCCGGCCGACGTACTCCCCGTCGTCGATCACCACCCGCCCGCGCGACAGGACAGTCTCCGTGTAACCCCGCACCCGGAAGCCCTCGTAGGCGCTGTAGTCGACCTGCATGTGGTGGGTCCGCGGATCGTCGCGGCTGATGGTCACCTCGCGCTCCGGATCGAAGATGACGATGTCGGCGTCCGACCCCACGGCGATGGTCCCCTTGCGCGGGAACATCCCGAAGATGCGGGCCGGCGCCGTGGAGGTGAGCTCCACGAACCGGTTGACGTCGATGCGGCCGGCATTGACCCCGTGGTGATAGATCAGGCTCATGCGGTTCTCGACGCCGGGCGCGCCGTTGGGAATGCGGCTGAAGTCGCCGCGCCCCAGCTCCTTCTGCTCGCGCATGCAGAAGGGGCAGTGGTCGGTGGAGATCACGTCGAGGGCCTTGCTGCGCAGGCCCCGCCACAACTCCTCCCGGTTCCGCTTCTCGCGCAGCGGCGGCGTCATGACGTACTTCGCGCCCTCGAAGTCCGGCGCGTCGTAGGCGCCGCTGTCCAGCAGCAGGTACTGCGGGCAGGTCTCGGCGTGGGCCATCACCCCGCGCTCCTGCGCCCGCCGCAGCTCCGTGAGCGCGTCGTGGCAGCTCAGGTGCACGATGTAGACCGGCGCGCGGGCGACCTCGGCGATGGCCAGCGCGCGGTGCGCGCCCTCCCCTTCCAGGCGCGTCGGACGGGTCAGCGCGTGGTACTTCGGCTCGACGTGTCCCGCGGCCAGCGCCAGCTTGACCAGCTCGTCGATGACGACGCCGTTCTCGGCGTGCATGCAGACCAGCGTCCCGTCCTCCCCCGCCTTGCGCATGGCGCGGAAGATGGTGGCGTCGTCGGACAGCAGGACGCCGGGATAGGCCATGAACAGCTTGTAGCTGGTGACCCCTTCGTCGGCCAGGCGGCGCAGCTCGGGCACCCGCGCGTCGGGCAGGTCGGTCACGATCATGTGGAACGCGTAGTCGATGGCGGCGTCGCCCTCCGCCTTGGCGTGCCACGTGTCGAGGCCTTCGATGGTGGACGCGCCGCGGGTCTGGATCGCGAAGTCGACGATGCTGGTGGTGCCGCCGAACGCCGCCGCGCGGGTGCCGGTCTCGAAGGTGTCGGACGACTGGGTGCCCCCGAACGGCATCTCCATGTGGGTGTGAGGATCGACGCCGCCGGGCAGCAGCAGCTTTCCCGTCGCGTCGATGACGCGGTCCGCCGCGACCTCGAGACCGCGCTCGAGACCACTCCCGATCAGAGCCACGGTCTCGCCGTCGACGAAGACGTCGGCGCGGTAGTCGTCGACCGCCGTCACGACGCGGCCGTTCTTGATCAGCACGCTCATCCCGACCTCCGGCATCCCGGGCGACGATCGGATCGTCTCTGCACGTGTTTCGAGTTTATGGCACGCACGATGCAACGGAAAGGCATCCAGCCTCATCCAGCCTTGAGTCGCGGCCCGAAAACCGCGTACATTGCCAGCCCGTCAGACCGGACCGCCCACCGGACAGCCGAATGTCAAGATTCGTCTTGAAGGTTCAGTCTACCTCTCGTTACGATCACATGATCGGACAGCCCACGGGGAGGGGCCGGGAACAAGGGGATTCGCCATGGCGGCGCGAGAGAAGTTCTCCAGTCAGGCCGCGCCCGAGCTGTTGGCGGCGATGCGCGAGATCGCCCGCAGCGATGGCCGGCACTTCCAGGCCGTGCTGGAAGATGCCATGACCGGCTACATCGAGACCAGGGCTCGCCAGAAGGTGCGCCCCGAAGTGATGGCGCACTATCGGGCGAGCGTCGAGCGCAACCGGCTTCTGGGCGAGCTGCTGGCGAAATGAGCCGCAGCTTTCCGACTTGAGCACCCGTTCGAGTCTGCACCACCTCGCCGCGACCGGGCCGCCAAGGCCGCTCTCGAAGGAGGCATTCGACCCATGGCCAGAAGCCTGCTGACGTCGGTTCATCGAGCGGCCCGGCGTCCGCCGCGGTTGCCGATAGTGTTCTTCGCGCTGCTGGCAGCCACCCTCGCGACGCAGCCGCTGCACGCGCAGGACGATTGGCGGCACTGGGGTCGCGACGCCGGCAACCAGCGCCACTCGCCGCTGACGCAGATCACGGTGGACAACGTCTCGACCCTGGTGCCGGCCTGGCGCTACGAGATGACGAAGGTGGGCG